>NZ_CP096115.1:2700000-3000000 GCF_024662215.1 Methanoplanus endosymbiosus | reverse complement strand
ATCGGGTGACAGAGACAGTAATTCCAACGCATTTACCTTTGAATCCAGATTTAAGCAGAAAAATAAAGAATATTACCCCGTAAAAATAACTGCAAACCTGCTCAGGGATAAAAAAAGATCACCTGAATATCAGGACTGTATCTGTTTTTATGCAGAAGATATCTCTGCCGGAAAAGAAACTGAAGAAGCTCTTATAAAATCCGAGAAGGATAAAGTTACAATATTAAACGCCATACACGAGAACCTTGTATATTACAATACAGATTTTGAAATTATCTGGGCCAATCAGGACCCGGCAGATTCCCTGGGGATGAAACCTGAGGATCTCATAGGAAAAGTCTGCTACAAACTGTGGTACAACAGGGACAGCCCGTGTGAGAACTGTACTGTTAAAAAAGCAATAGAAAATAAAAAACCGTTCATTGAGGAGAAACTTAATTACAATAATACAGATGTAAAAGTTCTCGCATACCCTGTGTTTGATGACAATGGTGAAGTTATAGGAGCTGTTGAGTCATCACTAAACATAACAAAGAGAAAAAATGCTGAAAAAGCTCTTAAAATAAGTGAAATGGAGTATAAAGAACTCTTTTCAACGATGACAAACGGATTTGTACTCCATGAGCTGATAACCGATGAAAACGGTGAACCTGCTGACTACAGATTTCTTAAAGTAAACCAGGCTTTTGAGAATATGACGGGGCTTTCTGCTGATAAGATCAAAGGCAGAACAATGTTTGAAATATTCCCGGATTCCGGAAAATACTTAATTGAAAGATATGGCCAGGTGGCAATGACCGGAATTCCGGATGAGTTCGACAATTATAATCCATATTTAAACAGGTATTACCATGTCTATTCATACTGTCCGAAAATCGGCCAGTTTGCTGCAATATTTACTGAGATTACCGAGCTGATGGAGCTTAAAAAGCAGCAGAGGAAGAGCCTCGAACAGATTGAAAAAAATCTTGAAGATCTTGCAATACTGAATGATGAGATCAGAAATCCTCTCCAGGCAATTATAGGCTACGTCACACTTGAAGAGAGGGAATATACAGAAAGAATTCTCTCACAGGCAAAGGTTATTGACAGGCTTGTAAACCGGCTTGACAAAGGGTGGCTTGAATCTGAGAAGATCAGGGACTTTTTAAGGAAGCATTACAGTTTTAATTAATTTTACAGTTTTAATTTATGCCACAGAAGGTGATGCACAGATTGTGATGTGGCATGTAAACGGTTGACCAGAAGAGGCTGTTTCACGAATGGAAAAACAGAAAAAAGAAAGTCCTGAGCAGATTAAAAAAACCTTAAAGATCCTGCGGTATTAAATGATGAGATCAAAAACCCACTTCAGGCAATAACAGGCTGCGTAACTCCGGAAGAAAATGAATACATTGACAGAATAATATCAAAGATAAATGTGATCGACAACCTGATTAACCGCCCTGACAAAGGCCGGCCTGAATCTGGAAAAATCAGGGATTTTATGATAAAACATTATAATGTCAAATAATATGGGGGATAATTATATCCTCAAAAGCCATTTTCGCATTATTCCCCACTCCTTAAGTTTCTCTTCAAATGAGAACACAGCATTTGCAGGACTTGTCGAGGGAAAAATCCTGACAGTAATATCATCACACACCAGAATATCCTTCTGAGTCCGGTAAAACCACTTTCCTGCACCCGTCTTTCCGTTCAGAATAATATATTTCACAGAAGGATTTTCTTCAAGAAATCCGGATATATCATTTGGCATAGCTGATGATATGCTGTGATCACTGCTCTTCTCCCTTTTGCATCCATATAATACATCCCATAATGCAATCCGTTCTGATTTAATCGCCTCAATTCTCTCATCATAAGACAGAGATGAATCAATGCCGAGAATCTCCTCCATTAATCTCCAGAAATGGTTTCTCCGGTTGCCATAATATTCTGACACCTTAAGAGACACCTCACCCGGATAACTACCAAGAATAAGGATAAGCAGATCTCTTCCGGATACAGGTGCAAGCCCGCCGGAATGTATGGTATTATCAGTTGCAAAAGATTCAGAAGACATGATATAAAAAACCCCGGATTATTTATCATCCAGAAAAATATCTCACTATCGGATCAGGCATATGCAGTAACATTGCCGGAATTAACGCATCAAAATGAATGACCACACAATTCAGACCCCAATTCCTGCCCAAATACCAATATTAAAGAAATAATACAGAGTTTTTACTTTCACCCCGCATGCCTGAATCCTCATTTATAATAAGATCCAAAACTCTTCTGATACAGGGAAATGAAAAATATTACAATAAAGGGAGCAAGAGAGCACAACCTGAAAAATATCAGTGTTGAAATCCCGCGTGACAGATTTGTCGTCATAACCGGAGTTTCAGGTTCAGGCAAATCCACCCTTGCTTTCGATACAATATATGCAGAAGGGCAGAGAAGATATGTTGAATCGCTCTCAGCCTATGCGAGACAGTTCTTAGGCTTAATGAACAAGCCGGATGTTGACTCAATAGACGGCCTCTCCCCGGCAATATCAATAGAGCAGAAGACAACATCAAAAAACCCGAGAAGTACTGTCGGAACAGTAACGGAGATATACGATTATCTCAGGCTTCTCTTCGCAAGAATCGGAACACCATACTGCCCGGAGCATAACATCAGAATAGAATCAAGGACACCTGAAAAGATCTCTGATGCAGTATCTGAGGATTTTAAAGGGATGGTAACAGTACTTGCTCCGGTTGTGAGGCAGAAGAAAGGCACATACCAGCAGCTGTTAAAGGATCTCGACTCAGAAGGCTTCACCAGAGTCCGGGTTGATGGTGAGATCATCAGGACTGATGAGGAGATCACTCTCGAACGATATGTAAAGCATGACATTGAGATTGTCATTGACAGGCTTGACCCTTCAGAAGAGAGATCAAGGCTTGTCGAGGCAGTTGAGACTGCAATAAAGAAATCTGACGGTCTTGTTTTCGTCACCGGAATTTCGGCTGAAGATAAGTTATCAGGGGAAGAAGAAGCTGAAGAGAGGCATAAAAATGAAAATCCGGATGATGCCGGTGGTTCAGGCAGAGATAATTCAGAAGAGATCTCTGAAAAGATTTACTCCTCAAAGATGGCATGTCCTGTATGCGGATTTTCATTTGAAGAGCTTCAGCCGAGAATGTTCTCATTTAACAGCCCCTTTGGCGCCTGCGGAGAATGCAACGGACTTGGCATAAAGATGGACTTTGACCCTGACCTCATAATTCCGGATAAGAACAGATCAATAGCCGATGGTGCGGTTGCGACATACAGAAACTTCCTTGACGGATACAGAAGTCAGTATCTTGCTGCTGTTGCAGCCCATTACGGCTTTGATGTCTTCACGCCGATAAAAGACCTGACAGATAAACAGTACGGAGCACTCATGCATGGATCGAATGAGAAGATCCGGTTTGATATGAAGATGAAAGGGGGAGAAGCGCACTGGTCACACAACGGTTCATGGGAGGGTCTTCTGCCTCAGGCTGAACGGCTGTACTCACAGACCAAGTCGGAGTACCGGAGAAAAGAGCTTGAGAAATTCATGAAGATCTCAAAGTGCCCGAAATGTGACGGAAAGAGGCTTAAGCCTTCAGTTCTTGCTGTCCGGACAGGCGGAAGGACAATTGCGGATGTAACCGATCTTTCTATCAGCCGCGCCATTGAATTTTTCAGCGGCCTTGAACTGACTGATAAAGAGCAGGAGATCGCAAAACAGGTACTAAAGGAGATCAATTCAAGACTTCGTTTCCTCGAACAGGTGGGCCTTGGCTATCTTACTCTATCAAGAAATGCAGGCACACTCTCCGGCGGAGAGGCACAGAGAATCCGGCTTGCAACCCAGATCGGATCAAACCTTACCGGAGTTCTGTACGTCCTTGATGAACCTTCAATCGGCCTTCACCAGAGGGACAACCATAAACTGATTGAAACTCTGCACCGCCTGCGTGATCTCGGCAACACTCTTGTTGTCGTGGAGCATGATGAGGATACAATCAGAAATGCGGATTATGTCATAGACATGGGGCCGGGTGCAGGTGTCCACGGGGGAGATGTAATAGCAAAAGGAACTCCGATGGATATTGAAAATAATCCGGAGTCCCTTACCGGACTGTACCTCTCCGGAAAGGAGAAGATAGATACACCTGCAAAAAGAAGAAAAGCAGAATCCTTCATCCGGATAAACGGGTGCAGGCAGAACAATTTAAAAGATGTCAGTGCCGCCATCCCTGCCGGACTTCTGACTGTAGTCACCGGAGTATCGGGTTCAGGGAAATCAACCCTGATATATGACACCCTTTACAGGGCTCTGATGAAGGAGGTATATAAATCAAAGACCAGTCCGGGAGATTATGATACCCTTGAATCTGACATTCCGGTGGACAAAGTCATAGTCATCGACCAGAGTCCTATCGGAAGAACACCACGGTCAAATCCGGCGACATACACCAAGGTCTTTGACGAGATCAGAAAGATCTTTGCAGAGACAAAGGAGGCAAAGATCAGGGGTTATAAACCGGGAAGATTCTCCTTTAATGTGAAAGGCGGGAGATGTGAAGCCTGCGGCGGTGAGGGCCTGATTAAAATTGAGATGAATTTCCTGCCGGACGTATATGTCGAATGTGAGGAGTGCAAAGGCAGAAGATTCAATGCAGAGACACTTGAAGTTAAATACAAGGATAAATCAATTGCAGATGTCCTTGATATGACTGTTGAGGAGGCATACTATATCTTTGAGAATGTCCCCACAGTCAGGTCAAAGCTTGAAACATTATGCAGGGTGGGCCTTGGATATATAAAACTCGGCCAGAGTTCAACCACACTCTCCGGCGGCGAAGCACAGAGGATTAAACTCACAAGGGAATTATCAAAGAAGGCCACCGGAAATACAGTCTATCTTCTTGATGAACCGACAACCGGGCTTCACTTCCATGATGTCAAAAAGCTGATATCCGTTCTTGACAGCCTTGTTGAGAAGGGAAATACAGTTGTGGTAATTGAGCACAATCTTGATGTCATCAAATCAGCAGATCATATAATAGATCTCGGCCCTGAGGGTGGTGAGAAGGGTGGTGAGATCATAGCCTCCGGAACTCCTGAAGAGGTTGCTGCATCTCCGGCAAGCTACACCGGACAGTTTCTTGCAAAGATGCTCAACTGACAACAGATACTGAAAAGATCAGACAAATATACAGATGACACAAAAATACCATAGCAATACAATCAGTACGGCCATATAACCAGTACAGTTTACAGGGCCATATAAGCAGGAATGAGAATATTATGGATACAGCGACTCTTCCGGAAGATCCCGGATGCTACATGTACAAAGACAGAGACGGAAATGTCGTATATGTGGGCAAGGCAAAGAACCTGAAGAAGAGGGTATCATCTTATTTTTCCAAAAGCCACCATGACCCAAAGACCGGGGCAATGCTGAAAGTTGCCGAGGACTTTGACTATATCGTCACCGGAACCGAGGTTGAAGCGCTGATTCTTGAGAATAACCTAATCAAGAGATATAAACCAAAATACAATATTGATCTTAGGGATTCCAAAAATTACGCATATATCCGTATCAGCGATGATAAATTCCCGGCAATAGGCATTGCAAGAAAGAAGACCGGAAGAGGGGAATTTTTCGGCCCGTTTGTATCTGCCAGGGAGAGGGATTATATCCTCTCTGCCCTCAGAAAGATTTTCGGACTCAGGTCATGCAGGAGAATGCCGAAACGTGCATGCCTGAGATATCATATCGGATCATGCAGTGCCCCCTGCACAGGTGCGATATCTGAAGAAAATTACAACGAAAGAATCAGAAATGCCGAATCAATCCTGAGAGGGCATACAAAAGATGTTCTCCTGAATCTTGAAGAAAAGATGAAATCACACTCTCAAAGGCAGGAATTTGAAGAGGCACTTGAGATGAGGGATACCATATCGGCGATTAAAAATCTCTCTGAGAAGCAGTTTGCTGACCGGAAGAAGGACAGAGATGAGGATGTAATAAATTACACTCTAAGAGAAGGTGTCATTTATATCATGCTCTTTTCGGTTTACAAGGGCACACTTGGGGACAAGCAGGAGTTTGTCTTTGACGGGAATAAAGAGACATTTGAAGAATTTATTGTGCAGTATTATTCTGAGAATGAAATTCCGTCCGAGATTATCCTTCCGGAAATTCCTGACCCGTCACTTGAGGACTTCCTCTCAGATATGCGGGGCAGAAAGGTTAAACTGACAGTCCCGCAGAAGGGTGATAAGAAAAATCTCCTTGACCTTGTTGCAAAGAATATCGAGTCAGTCTTCTTCAGGGGTGAGAAGAATGTTGAGGCACTGAAAAAACGCCTTCACCTGCCTGAAAATCCGGATGTCATCGAGTGCTTTGATATATCCCACCTCTCCGGCACTGCTATGACGGGGTCAATGGTGCAGTTCAGGTACGGCAGACCGGACAAGAGAAACTACAGGCGGTTTAAAATTAAGACGGTGGAAGGCATTGACGATTTTGCAGCAATTGCCGAGGTTGTCAGAAGAAGATATTCAAGGTTGCAGAGGGAAAGCAGTGAGAACAGGAAGAGTGAAGAGAACGGAGACAACTCTCTGATGCCCGATCTTATAATCATTGACGGCGGTAAGGGCCAGCTCTCATCCGCAGCAGCGGTTCTCAAAGACCTTAACCTGAAAATACCCATAATTTCGGTTGCTAAACGTGAAGAAGAGATATTCGTGCCCGGACTATCAGCTCCGCTTCCGGTTAAGAAGAATGATCCGGCTTCATTTCTCATTCAGGAGATCAGGGACGAGGCACACAGGTTTGCGATAGAATACAACCGGCTCCTGAGGAAGAAAGAGGCTTTTGGTGAGAATTAAACTGAAAATCCCATAACTATACACCCGTACAGACTCATTCCCCCCAGTAGAACAGGAAGAAGGAAATTATATAATTAAAGCTGTTAATAACCCATATAAGAACAACTATGACCAAAACAGATGAACCTCACACACTGCCGGACAGGGATGAAATAATCTCAATATTAAAAAAAGAGATGACTTACCTTAAAGAGGAATTTAAAATATCTGAAATAGGTCTCTTTGGATCATATGTACGCGGGGAAGAAGACAATGAAAGTGACATAGATATACTGGTCTCATTTTCAGAGATTCCCGGATTTATTAAATTCATGAGACTTGAAGATTACCTGTCACATTGCCTGCATGGGATAAAGGTAGATCTGGTCGTAAAAAACTCGCTAAAAACAAATATCGGAAAAGAAGTACTAAGCGAGGCGATCTTTGCATGAGAAAAAACAGAATTGCTGATGACTATTTCAACGATATCATCACAGCAATTGAAAAGATCGAATCATTTGTAGGGGACACAACAGAGGACGACTTTGCCCTTGACGAAAAAACACAGTTTGCCGTAATAAGAGGACTTGAAATTATCGGTGAGGCTGTTAAAAAAATACCACCGGAAAATAAGGAAAAATACCCTAAAGTCCCCTGGAAAGAACTGGCAGGCATGCGTGATAAACTCATTCATGCTTATTTTGGAGTCAATATCGAAATTGTCTGGTTAACAGTCAAAGAAGACCTCCCGGAAATAAAAAAAATAATATCTGAAAGATAATCAAAAACAGGAAAACTCTCACAATACCGGATTTAGCACAAAATGCAAAACAGCGCCCAGCAAATGGAATAAAACCTCGTATGACTCCCAACCCTTCCTTTAAACGTGATCTCAGTCTTCTCAGTGCAATAAAATGACATAATTATACACAGGTATGCCGGATATGACAAAAGAGAAAGAAAAAGAGAAAGATAAATTCAGGCTTGTTTCGGATTACAGACCCGCCGGTTCACAGCCGGAAGCTATCAATAAATTAACTGAAGGCATTGACAAAAAAGAGAGATGTCAGACTCTTCTCGGTGTAACCGGATCAGGAAAGACCTTCACCATCGCAAATGTGATTGAGAAGGTGCAGAAGCCGACACTTGTATTTGCACACAACAAGACACTCGCAGCACAGTTATATAACGAATTTAAGGAATTTTTCCCGGAGAACCGGGTTGAATATTTCGTGTCTTATTATGATTATTACCAGCCGGAATCATACATACCAAAGAAAGACCAGTATATCGAGAAGGATGCACAGATAAATCCAAAAATTGAGCAGATGAGGCTTGCAACAACGGCATCACTTCTCTCAAGGGATGATGTCATAGTTGTCGCCTCAGTTTCATGCATCTATGGTCTTGGCAATCCTGAGAATTTTCAGAAACTCGGTTTTGAGATCAAAACCGGGGACCGTATCAGGAGAAATGAACTTCTCGGCAGACTTGTGGACATTCTCTATGAGAGAAATGACACCGAACCTGCTCCGGGACGGTTCAGGGTCAGGGGAGACACCATAGATCTCATCCCCGGATATTTCAACAATATAATCAGGATAGAATTTTTCGGGGACGAAATTGAGAGAATATCTGAGATTGACAGAAACACCGGTGAAAGAACAGAATCAATGAAGTATTTCTTCATCTATCCTGCAAGGCATTACGTAATTCCGGAAGAGGAGAAGGAAGATGCCATTAAAAAGATAAGGGCTGAACTTGAAGAGCAGCTACCCAAACTCGGCGCAATTGAAGCACACCGCTTAAAGCAGAGAACCCTCTTTGATATTGAGATGATCGAAGAGACAGGGTCATGCAAAGGCATTGAAAATTATTCACGGTTTTTTGATAAGAGAAATCCCGGCGAGAAACCATTCTGCCTCCTCGACTATTTTCCGGATGACTTCCTGATGGTCATTGACGAGAGCCACCAGACCCTCCCGCAGGTGAGAGGCATGTACAACGGCGACCGGTCAAGAAAAGTGCCGCTTGTGGACTACGGATTCAGGCTTCCTTCTGCTTTTGACAACCGGCCGCTCGTATTCGGTGAATTTGAGGAGTATATGAGAAATATCATCTTTGTATCCGCAACTCCGGGAGATTATGAAAAGGAGCATTCTGCCGATGTTGTGGAACAGATCATCAGGCCGACAGGTCTTACTGATCCTGAAGTTGAAGTGAGGCCTATTGAAGGGCAGATGAATGATCTCCTCTCTGAGATTAAAAAGACCATTGAAGAAGGGGACCGGGTGCTCATCACAACCCTCACCAAAAGGCTTGCTGAGGAACTCTCCGAATTTCTGGCATCAAAGGGCATCAAGACGAGATACCTTCATTCAGACATAAAAACCATTGAGAGAACCGAGATAATAAGGCAGTTGCGCCTCGGACGTTTTGATGTCCTTGTCGGAATAAACCTCCTCAGAGAAGGTCTTGACATTCCGGAAGTCGGATTTATCGGGATACTTGACGCTGACAAGGAAGGATTTTTACGGGATGCAAGGAGCCTGATTCAGATAATAGGACGTGCAGCAAGAAATGTCAATGCCCATGTTGTTCTGTACGCCGATAAATTAACGGACTCAATGAAGAAAGCACTTAATGAGACTAAGAGAAGAAGGGAAATGCAGATAGCATTCAATAACAAGCATGGTATCACACCTAAAACCATCATTAAGCCTGTAAAAGAGAAAGAGACTGAAATTACGGATATAAAACATATACCAAACTCAGAGATACCAAATGTCATCATTGAACTTGAAGCTGACATGAATATCGCAGCAGAATCACTTGAATTCGAACGGGCGATAATGCTGAGGGATAAAATAACTGCTCTAAGAAAAAAGCTTGAAGAAGATCAGTGAGATTTCAGGGAATAAACCTCATCCCTCACCATCTCCAGGCCGGATCTGAACTCATCAATATACTCCTGCATTGAAAGACTCCCTTCCGGAAAAGGGCAGTCAATATCATACATTTTATCAATCATCGGATCAGACGGCAGAAGGTGCATTTCCGTCCCGGAGATCCGGCAGGCTTCAACCATCGCCTTCCTGAAAGGACCTATGCAGTAGGCAATTCTTATCCGGTAAGTATCCTTTGTCTTATCAAAATATTCCAGAAGTTTTCCAACTTCAATCTCATGAAAGTCCTGCTTCACCTTATCATCAGTGCACTTCCCAAGCATGTAATGATAATTGGCAAACGGATACATCAGTTCAAGCTCTGACGGAACAACCCCGCATGAACCAAAGATGACCTTATGATACTGTTCCGGTTCTAAAACACCGTCAATTATTCCCTGAAAAAGCCTGTGGCTCGGACTTTCACTGTAGGGTTTTCTAAGCGCACATGGGATAAATATTGCAATATCCTTCCCTTCCACCCTATATTCGTCAATAATATACCTGTGTGCTCTATTGAATTCCGGTCTGTAAAAAGGAGGATCGTAGATCTCAAACTCCCTCCCCTTCCGGTCTGTGACATAATTTTTTTCCGGCATTGTACTCAGTCAGTTCATTATTATTTGAGGAGAAAACTGATAAAGATAGAGAAATAATACCCACAAAAAATAGTAAATTCCGGATAAACCTACAGCAAAACCTATAGATATATCCAGGTCAAAACTCAGATAATCAGCTTAGACATATGGATCATAGCTCAGATCTTCTCAGCCGGAAGTATATCCACAAGCATAATTTCATACTCCATATCCTCGCCCGCCATAGGATGATTGCCGTCCACCTTCAGGTATTTACCTGACGACTCAACCACTTCCACAAAAGCCTTTTTGCCGTTTGGAAGTGTGATGTTTACCATATCACCCTTTTCAGGATCTCCCACAAGATTGAGATGCTTCTTTTTCATCCGGAAGACGAGCCTGCTCTTGTAATTCCCGTATGCCTTCTCAGCCGGAAGAGTAACTGTTTTCTTATCTCCGGGTTTCATGCCTGTAAGAGCCTCCTCAAATGCGGGATTTATTTTGCCCTCACCAAGCCGCACCTCCTGGGGATCGCCCTCAAGAGATGATTCAAATATTTCGCCTTCCGATGTCCTGCTCGTAAAATGAACAAGTAAAAGGTCTCCTTTCTCTGCCCCTGGCATCCCACTATCTTAGGTCAGTCAGATATATAACAGAAGCGCCTGTGGAACTCTGCCTAAAAAGGTATAAAAAAATAGATGAATTTTGAATTTATCTCTCAACCGACTCAAGTGTTATTTCAAAGGTCAGGTTCTCACCTGCAAGATGATGATTTGCATCGAGAATAATCTCATCCTCTGTAATATCTACAATTGTAACCGGATACTGCATGCCGGAATTATCGGAGATATAAAACTGCTGGCCGACTTCAGGTTCCTCTCCTTCAGGGAAGGATGATCTGTTAGCCGGAAAGAGAAGGCCCTCATTGTACTCGCCATATGCTATATCAGGAGTAAGTGTTACAGTCTTTGACTCTCCGGGTTTCATGCCAAAAACAGCAGCATCAAAACCCTCGATCATACGGCCTGAACCAAGAACGAATACCAGAGGGATTCCTTCCTTAGACTGATCAAAGATCTCACCGTCATCAAGTGTTCCTTTATAATATACAGACACCTTATCCCCCGCCTGTGCTGCAACCTGTGAAGTCTTTCCATCTGAAACGCTTAACTGGCCATTACCTGCCTGATCAGCGCCAGTACATCCGGACACCAGCACACATGCAAAAACCAGCAGAAGAGCCGGGAGTAAATATACCAAAAATTTTCTCTCTGTCATAGTTATCCTGATATTAATATCAACTTAGATAACTGATTAATCAAACGGTTCTGAATTACAGACAGTTCAGGCATCATATTCAGCATACGGATTTAACTGAATATCATTGGAAAGTCCACGGAAAGTTATTGCTGCAAGTGCCCCGATAATGCCCCTGCCGCCATGAAGAGTCATTCTGTTATCCTTTGCAACATTCCGGGCAAAAACCTCATCCAGAATCTCAGTCCTTGAAAGCCGGCCAAATTTCCTTAGATCATCACTGATCTCAAAGCCGCATTTGAACGCAACACCCCAGTTCTCAGATAATGACTCATCCTCAACAAACCGGAGTGCAAGCTCCTTAACATGGGAAAAAACAGTCGGATCAACTGCAAGTTCAATATAACTGCATGAATTCCCCGCAGTGCAGATAGAAGGGTCAGGCTTAAGCATAACCACACGGTGGGCTATGGGAATGACCCCTTTAATCTTCTGCAGGTACTGGAGCAGACCAAGAGCAAGGGCAAAGGTTGCACCGCCCTCTTCTGTATCGGTGTCATCAATACCTATTATCAGATGGCTGAGCGCCTTTGTCGTCACCTCACCCTCAACAACACTGCCCTCTATCCTTCTGGTCTTAACATCAACAACACCCTCTGCAAGGCTCATCATATCTGTAAGGGAATAAGCCGGCCCGCCAATGCAGCGGATAATCTGAATGATATACTCACCATTATCACCTGACCTTCTGACATCGGCAATACCTACAGCAGGATCAGGAAAAAGGCCGATTCTCCTCATATCATCCTTATGCTCCGCAACAGATGCGTACTCAACGAGCAGTGTCCCCTCCCTTGTCGCCCTTGAGATTCCACCTCCCGCAAGATCATGATGATGCCGGCAGAATGCCGCACAGCCGCCGCTTCTGCACTCATGAAATATCAGAACCTTATCCCCGTCAACAGTTGTGAAAATCCTCTTGCATGCCGACTGAAGCATAGTTCCGGTGGTCACATACCTCGCCGGAACTCTGCCCCTCTTCTCCTCCTTTAAAATAATGCACTTTTCACCGGCAAGACGGTTTACCCAGTCCTGCACAGTGCTTCGTGGAATGCCTGAAGTTCCGGCAATATCATTTACTGTAAAAAATCCTTTTTCGAGGGTAAGATCCCTCATAAACCCAAGAAGCTCACGCCTCTTCTCAAGCACACCGGCCATTTAATTTCCTGATGAAGAGCAGATCCGCAATAATTGCGCTTGCGGTCTCTACAGAGCCTGCACCACGCCCGATTAATGTAACCTCCCCTGCAAGATCCGTCTCCGCAGTAACTGCATTAAGGGTATCCTGAACCACAAGAGTGTGGTTCTTCGGAAGAACACGCGGCATGACTCTTAACATCTCTTTTTCGCAGTCAATCTCACCAATCAGACGTATGGTCAGATCATCCTCACCTGCAAGCTGAAGGGATTCTGACGTTATCATATTTATCCCGACAATTTCAACATCCTCAAGGGTTTTTTCATACCCAAGAACCGTATTTGCAAGAATTACCAGCTTTATCGCCGCATCTATGCCCATGACATCATAGGTGGGATCAGCTTCGGCATATCCAAGTTCCCTTGCCTCAAGCAGTGCCTGACTGTATGTGAGCTTTTCATCAGCCATTCTTGTCAGGATATAATTGCATGTCCCGTTGAAGACACCATATATTCTTTTTATTTTATTGCCGGCAAGGCCGTTTTGCAGCGAGAATATAATTGGAATTGCACCGCATACCGTTGCCTCAAACCTGAACTCAACACCGTTTTCATCCGCAAGAGCCTTCAGTTCCGGATATTTCAGTGCAACCGGCCCTTTATTGGATGTGATGACGTGCCTGCCTGACGAAAGTGCCCTTCGTATATAGCCAAGTGCAGGCTCTCCGGTCTCTGCATCTGTAGGTGTAACCTCAATTAATACATCAAAATCAGCATCCGATATGACATCATCAGGGGTCAGCCCGATCTTCCCGCATATTCCGGAATTCTCCTTTGCAGTGAAGACTGACTGAATATCAAGGCCATCATTATCTATTGCAGCACTCTTTGAGTCGGCAATAGCGGTTACTGTAATACCAAGACCTTTATCCCTGATTATTGAAGCAATTCCCTTACCAACAGAGCCAAAACCGATTATTGCAATCTTCATTAAAAATCCTCCAGTGGTTCTATTATCAGAATATCCTTCTTCACTGCAATATCACGCAGAATATCGAGGGCACGGTCAATATCCTTCAGGCTGTCGGATTTTATTGTCATCTTCGCAGATGTCGGCTCGTTTATCGCCGGCATAACCATTGACAGTTCACCCACTTCTGCAAATCCGGTATCATCAATCTTCTGCACAGTGTCACTGAGATCAGTATGCAGGAGATGACCTATAAGAATGAAGGACTTTCTTATCAGGTGCTGCTCCTCACCAACCCTCAGAATATTCACATTACTTCTCTTAATAAGATCAAGCATCTCATCGAGCTTTCCTTCCGGAAGTTCAAGCTGGATCTGAACGTCAAGAGTTCCGTTTTCAGACAGCGGATCACGTTTATGTATCACCGACTTTATATTTCCGCCAACTTCCGATATTGGTTTTAAGGCTTCAAGGAGCTGCCCCGGCAGATCCCTGACCTCAAGCTTCATTGAAACCTGCAATTTCCACAAACCTCCTGTTTAAAGAATTGATCTGCAGAACTGATAAGCCTTTTACAAATTGTCAGAACAAACGGGAGAAGGTATTGCAGAATAACCATCAGAAAATTATGAGCAGATTTACTCTACTGACAGGAACAAAAAAATTCAGCATTAAGGATGGCAGGTCCCATGGTGCAGTTAAATAGCCTACTACTCTGAAAATGAAACAACCAAAATATTCCAGAAAAATAGATTAAAAATCACACACTCTTCAGTTTGCTGTCAACTTTTGCAAAGAAATTTTTGCCGAGGTTGATGAATAATGCCGGATTCTCAGATTTCTCAACCGTAACAACATTGCCGTTGTACAGTTCCATAATAAGCTCACCGTCAATAACAAGATCAGCCGGCTTGGGGCTGTCAAGCTCAACACCAACCCTTCGCTCAATGCTGATGAGATGCGGCCTTGACGAGAGATGGTACGGTGCCAGCGGCACTACCAGAAAACATTCAATAAAGGGATCAACAATAGGCCCGCCGGCACTCATTGCATAACCTGTGGAACCTGTAGGCGTGCTTATCAGAACACCGTCCGCCCTGAACCGCTCAGCCGGAACATGATCCACATTTATTGTAAACTCAAGAATTTTGGCAGGACGCGATGTGACAATGACAGCCTCATTGAGTGCATCACCGACATTATAACCGTCAACCTTCACTGAAAGCCTCATCCGCTCCTCAAGAGTGTAATTTCCGGATTCAATCTTCTCAAACTGCTCCCTTGCCTCATCAGGCTCAAGTTCAGATAAAAATCCCACATGGCCCTTATTGATACAGAGAAGAGGAATCTGCCTGCTTATCTCCCGGACACACCGAAGAACAGAACCATCCCCTCCGATAACAACTATAATATCAGTATCAATTCCGGAGAAGAGAACCCCACCTTCAATGCCGAGTGCATCCGCCGTCTTCTTCTCAAATATTACCTCATGCCCTCTTTTGGATATGAATTCACCAAATTCCTTTGCATACTCTAAAACATCCTTATTGTCCGGACGCGATACAATTCCAAATTTCATATGCAAAACCTAACAGCCCTTCTACTCTCACCTGAGATATTCGATAACCTTACTATGAATACATCCGTTTGTCGCAACAAGGCAGCGCCCGTCCGATACATCATCAGAAAAATTAACCGGCCCGCCCGTCCGGTCAGTAACAACACCACCTGCACATTTACAGAAAAACATGCCGGCCGCGGCATCAGTGACCCTTAATGTATCCCTGACATCAACAAACCCGTCAAGCCGGCCCGCACCGACATAGCAGAGTTCAAGGGCTGATGCACCGTACAGCCTCCACCGCCTTATCTTTTTGCCGAGTTTCTGTATGGTTGTCGGATCAAATTTCTTACCATAGACGCTGAGTGTTGCCTTCTCCAGGAGATCAGTATCAGATACAGATACTTTCTCCCCGTCCACCTCAGCACCAGTCTCTTCAGAGGCATAAAACAGTTCGCCATGTGCGAGATCCTTCACAAATGCATGTGTAATCTCTCCTTCATACTCATAGGCAACAGAGAGAGCATAAAACGGGTTTCCGGTCAGTGCATTGTGCGTCCCGTCAACCGGATCAAGAAAAATCCGGCCCTCACCTGAACCAAAATCATATATTCCGGCCTCCTCGCTGATCGCATAACGGCAGAGGTTATTCTCCCGTATATAATTAAATATAATATCTTCCGCGATTTTGTCGATAAGTTTTGTCGGCGTGCCGTCAGCACCCTGACAGACAATTCCTGCGCCCTCACGGGTACCTGCAATCCCGGAAATACCGTCAATTACCCTCTGTGACATCTCCTCACAGTGTTTTTTAAAATCTTTCTGCATCCTGTAACCAACCTTTCTTTTTTCGTTGATTTTATTTAAGGTGATTTAGATATAATATATAGAGTTTGATCATCATGAAAGAACAGACAGAAATTGGAAAATTAAAAGAAGGCCGCTACGTTGTAATTGAAGAGGAACCATGTAAAATTCTCTCAATAGCCACCTCAAAACCCGGAAAACACGGTGCTGCAAAGTCAAGAATTGATGCAATGGGAATATTTGACGGCGTAAAGAGATCAATCGTTCAGCCGGTTTCAGCAAAGACCTACGTCCCGATTGTAGAGAGAAGAAGCGCGCAGGTCATATCAATAGCAGGCGACACAGTCCAGTTAATGGATGTCAAGGACTTTGAGATGTTTGAGATGAATATTGGTGAAGATAAAGCTTCAAAACTTGAGGCTGGTTCAGAAATTCCATACATCTCATCACTTGGAAAGAAGAAACTTGACAATTAGATAAAATGCAATACTTTCTAAAACCTTTTTTTGCAGATGCAGAGTCCGAATATGCTGATGCTGATTATATAATGTTTGGTGTGCCTTATGACGGAACAACATCGTACCTTCCTGGAACAAGGCTTGGCCCCAAGGCCATAAGAGAAGCATCCTGGAATTTTGAGACATACCTTCCGGATTTAGATATACATTTCTCTGAAATTGCGGTATGCGACATGGGTGATCTTGAAATATCAACCGTTCCTGAGATGGTGGTATGCGAAGTTGAATCAGCAGTGCGTGACTTCACAGAAGACAATAAATTCCCGGTAATTCTCGGTGGAGAGCATTCACTGACAATAGGTGCGATGAATGCCATAAGGCCCGAATGCTATGTAGTCTGCGATGCCCACCTGGATTTAAGGGATGAATTCGGCAGTACTCCCTTCAACCACGCCTGTGTCACCAGAAGGGCCTTTGATATGGGCGCAGAGATATTCATCATCGGCGCACGAAGCGGCCCTGAAGAAGAATTCCGGCTTGCACAGGACAATGACAGGATTCATCTCTATTCTCCTGATGATGTCAGAAGAAGGGGCATAGCTGCAATCTGTGATGAAATAATCAGCATAATCTCCGGAAGAAAAACCTACCTGTCCGTTGATGCAGATGCCATCGACTGCTGCCTGACTCCCGGACTTGGAACACCTGAACCGTTCGGGCTTGACACATTTGACATCAGAGATGTTATCAGAAAGATCGGTCCTTACGCATCTGCATTTGATTATGTAGAGGTCTGCCCGACAGATTCAGGCCAGACTGCAATGGTTGCAGCTAAAATTATCAGGGAATTTATAGCTGTTCACAGTATATCTGCAAAAAAGTTACAAAAATTACAAAACTGATGCAAAAAACCAAATATCTCAATAAAGCTGAATATCTGAAATAAAAATAAAATTTCAGACCGGAATTTTCAGGACTCAGCTCAAATCCAGATCTCTTTTTTAATTCCGGCACGCACCGGAACTACTCTGAAGCTGACACAGATCAGACATAACCGGCCGGAATTTTAATCTCTATCTTATAGGACTGAAGCATATTCGGGTGGATTATGAAGTAATAATTCCCAAATCCTTCATAAAATTCATGCCGCCAGATGAAACCTTCAAACACTCCCCTCTCAATTGTTGCCCCGGATTCATCCACGCCTTCCAGAAGTACTTCCTCCGGCAGAGGGGCTTCAGTCATGGTATTAAGGATATATTCAACGCCGTTTGGCTTATCGGCATCCATCACCTGAATGTTTATTGAAGGGGTGAGATAGAACTGCTGACCTGCTTCTGCACCCTCACCACCAACAGAACCAAAATCCTCCAGCGTCACATCCATAATCCAGTATGGATACGGAATATTGAATATCTGAGTTGTAGCATCCCACTGACCGTTGATCTCGGCATATGTGACATATGTCTCATTTATCTCCTCATCAGCAGGGACATTGAACCCAAAGTCTTTGAGCTGAGACTCCCACTGCATATTGTAAGTTGAGGGATCTACAAACTGCACCTCTCTCGGAGTCTGCCCGTCCCATTCAGGAGTAGATGCTGCTGTAGGATTTACTGAAAGGGACGGAGAATAGGGATTATCCATAGCGCCCTGCGGAACAGGAATCTGCTGCGGGACTGATATTGTATCATTTGATTCTTCAGGCAGGGGAATAATCGGGTCTCCGTTTATTAACGGCTTTACAACAAGAGCCAGAATTACTACTATGGCAATTGCGCCGATAAAAAATATTAAATCCTGCCTTTCCATGGGAACAATTTGATTCTGTTTTTATTTATAAGTAATTTCAGGAACATAAAAAAAGGCGGTTAATTATAATCACAACTGATTAATTTCAGGTGACCATTTACTATAGTCCAGTACCTATGGTTTATTAAATATATTCCTCAGGAAGAAATTTTTTCATCCAACTTCCAGCATAACTTTTTTTACTACTGTAGATTAGGAAATTACTCTTTATTATATCCTTCATATATTCCAAATTATAGATGAACGTTTCTGAAATAACTCGTTTTATACTCTTCCAAATGAATTCAATTGGATTAAGATCCGGAGAATATGGGGGTAAAAAAGCTAATTTTATGCCTAACTTTTCAGAAGTTTCTATAGTAAGATTTGCCCTATGAGATCTAGAGTTATCCAAGACAATCAATATTGGTATTTCAGGATTTTGATTTCTTATATCCTCTAAAAAGG
Organism: Methanoplanus endosymbiosus; assembly: GCF_024662215.1. Lineage (NCBI taxonomy): Archaea > Methanobacteriati > Methanobacteriota > Methanomicrobia > Methanomicrobiales > Methanomicrobiaceae > Methanoplanus > Methanoplanus endosymbiosus. The sequence continues at coordinate 2,981,077 of NZ_CP096115.1, read as the reverse complement.
AACATACATCTTCTTTTTTTGAATGTTCCATAAACTCTAAAACTGATTTGCCATTGATTGCATAGAAACCAAATGTGTTTGCTTTGTATTTGGTTGTATTTTTGATTAAAGGAACCTTGTTGAAATACCACAATTTTTGCGAGTTTGACGTGGTTTGTGGAGATGATTCATCAAAAAAACCAATTATAGTGCCTTTTTCAATATCCCCAATATTTTTTTTTAGAATTTCCTCAGCATCAGCTGGCCTTCTGTAATCTAATGGATATGGTTTAGAATACTTCATTCCAAATTTTTTGAGTATTAATCTTATTTGTTTAGTTGAATATTCAACATTATATTCCTGTTTTATTAGATTTCTAACCTCATTAGTGGCCCAATGGTTCTTTAGTTTTAATTTAACTAATAAATCCTCCTTCTCTTCATCTGAAAGTTTTGATGGTTTCCCTCCGGCATAGCGAGGAATTAAACCATTATAACCTATTTCATTCCATCTCCGTTGCCAAATGTAACCTGTATTATGGGATACTCCGACCATTTCAGCTGCTTTTTCAACACTATATCCACTATACCGATGTTTTATAAAATGTAATCTGTTTAACACTTTTGTGTTTGTCTCTAATTTAGTAATTTGTATATTCAGTCCTTCTATAGTCATATGATGTATAATAGAAATTTTTTCAGGCCTGGGCATATCAAATCATAAGCGGAAGTTATTAATAAAAGTATGGTGAGGGACTATAATTACCGCCTGCAAAATTCAAAACTTTAACAGATTAAGCGAGAAGTCTCCCTTCGAAAGCGTGGCGTAGTTCACCCTCTAAGCTCTTCCCAGAATCTGAGAAGGCCAAAACATCCGGAGAGCATCATATCGCCATACGGTGCAGCCTGGTAGGCATCCGGAAGAAGATTAAGCCTGTTAGGCCCGGTAACTGCAATATTATCAGTCAGCAGAGGCTTTCTCACCTCCGCACCATGCCCGTTGTCATCAAAGACTTCCTTCCCGGAAATTGTGCCTCTCTTAAGCTCCTCAATATACTTAAGCAGACCGGAAGTTGAGAGCCTTCCTGTATGATGCTCAAATATCCCGTATATCTCACTGCCCTTAATCGTAAAGACAAGCGTATGCCCGTTTCCGGCATTGACAAGCACAAGACCGGATTCTGACATCTTCTTCACAACAGGATCACACAATGCACCCATTATTGCCGCAGGGCCGGTATCTGTCACAAGACTTCCCGGTGCCTGCTTTAATACTGACTGCATCCTCGTCATTGAAGGATGCGGAGGATCTGATGTCAGAGAGTTGATACTCCAGTCATGCTCATCCAAAAGTCCCCTGAAGAGATTCATCCTGTATAGCCTGTTGCTCATATCCGGAGAAAACCCATGATCCTGAACTGCAAAGGCAAAATTTTTGGGATATTCAAGAGAGAAGGAGTCAAAGACACCTTTTATCTCCCTCTCCATAAAATCCCTGGTCTCAATAACAATGGCATCAGAAGGCGCATCAGATGTTATTACAATCCCTTTTTCACGCACAGCATCAGGATTGTCCCTTATTGTAAGTGCGGCCTCCTCAGTTGCCGTTACTTCTGTTCCGGAATTTACTGCATCAGTCACTGCCTTTACACAGTTCCCGCCGCCCATAGTAAAACCCTTCAGGTGAATGGGCCGCCCGGTCTTTACTGCCGCCATAATCTCCCTTCCGACAACAACATTCGGAGAGGGAAGAACAAATTTAACTGAGTTTTCAACGGGTTTTTCCGGGTTAAAAAAAAGAATATCCTGGGTTCCTTTCCCTATATCTATAGAGAGAATATCCCTGTCGATATCAAACATATCTTCACACCCGGATACCGCTGTCAACCGGAGAAAATACTGGTTCTTTCTCATCTTCGGGCTTATATTCAGTAAACTGCTTTAAGGACACAGTCAGATCCCTTGTGAATGCAAAATATCCGATCTGGGTGTTTTTACAGAGATTCATGGCCATATCCATAAGCCCCCTTGGATCGGGCCTTGCCTCACCAAGCCAGATATGGAATATATTGCCACCGTCAACTATCGGGAAGAAGACATGCTCAATCTCCATTCTCTTTGTAAGTGTTACATCAGCTCCGGGTGATACGTGGGTGCCGTTTGTGTAATAGACCGGCAGATCAAAAGATTCTCCAAGGTTTTCAAGAGCAGACTTAAGATCTCCTTTTACGACATCAGCCGCATAATCATGGAAATTACTCTCAATCAGATCAGCCACTGCAAACCTCTGTCCGGTGGTCTCAGCAGGAGTCCTTGCAAGTGCAATGGTCATCCCCTGCCTTGATGAGATCTCCTTTGCATAAAGCTCCATCTCAGTCATCGCACGGACAGCAAGCTTAAATGCCTCACGGTTTTCATGCAGTTCATACCCGGTATGATGCTTAACCATCTCGTTTACACCGACAATACCGACAGTATAGACCAGACCTTCAAGATCTACTGCGACTTCACCCCTGATCTCACTGTCAGGATCATTGGGGTCCTTCGGCCTCTGCATTGCAAAAGGCATTCTGCCCTTTGCACGGATATTATCCATCCAGCGTCTCTTAATCTTAAAGATCTCAGTGGCTACATCCATCAGCCTCTTCAGTTCTGAAAACAGTGCCTCGTCACTGCCCTCAGCCTTGTATGCTGCTCTTGGACAGTTGACAGAGACAACCTGCCATGAACCCATCGAGAAATGCTTCCCGTCTTTGAATATGAGTTTATCATCGAAGTGATCGTCATCATCAGCCATTGATGAAAACTGGTAGGCGCAGCACTGATAGCATGATATACCTTCGCCTGCGCCACGATACGCCGGTATCTGATTGTCATAATATGGTGTGCCGAATTTGGATGCAAGCTCAAAAGTTAAGAGGTATAAATCCCTGTAAGAAGGTATTCCGGGATTATTCCGGTTGAACTCCTCATCTTCGTCCATGAAATCCGGCTCTATGCTCACTTCAGGTTTGGGGAAGTTGAACGGTTTGCCCCAGTAGTCACCCTCAAGCATGACTTCCATAAGCGCCCTGAACAGGAGCCTGACTTCCTTCTCGAAATCACCGTAAACCTTCAGAGGTGCCTGTTCACCATCCCAGATTTTTCCTTTGTATATGCAGGGCTTATCCTTCCAGAGTTTTGGAACCCCGGGGCTTAACTGCACTGAAGAGAATACAACCTGCCCGCCCCTTGCAACCATCATCTGGGTCATCTCATAGACAAACATCTGCATAAGCTGCAGAATGGATTCATAATCCAGACCCTCAAAATAAGGTGCCAGGAATGTCAGGAAGTTGTAATAGCCCTGCCCACCGGCAAAATTGGTCTGGGCACTCCCAAGAGCCTTAACGGCATGAAGCACTGCCACTTCAGCCCTCTTTGCAGGCCCTGCAACTGAGGCTTTTGTCCCGTTTCCATCCGGCATCAGACCATAGTAGAAGAAATACCTGAGATCCCAGTCCTGACAGTTATGAATCAAAAGCCCGTCTGATGCAAAAAATGTATGGCTCTCCTCGCTCCCATCACCTTTCAGGAAGAGATCATAAACATATGATCCGGAAGGGATGTCAGGCTCAACTGAAACCACACTTTCCGGTCTGCCGGCACTTTTGATCTCATGGCAGTCTGCAATAAAACTGTCAATATGAGCCTGGCGCTCATCGAGGAATGAAGCATATTCCGAAAAGATTCCAACATTCTTTCTGCCCTGGAACTGAACCCGGTACAGGGTCCGGCGCTCGGAATCATCACTGTACAGTTCTGTAATATGTGGATGTATTCCAAGTGATGTCAGAAGGAGTGTAAGCTCCTGGCGAAGTGACTCAGAAGCTGTTGTATAATTAACAATACAATCAGATTTTTCCGGTCTGTAATATGCAGATCCATCTCCGGTAAAGAGCGCTGAGAGGAATTCACGCAGCAGGGCATCATCAGCATGATAGACTATCCATGGCAGGCGTTTCTGCACACTTCCTTCAGGAATATTAAAGACAAACCGGAATAGCAGATAAACCAGCTTTCCTCCGAAATATACCTGTAGTGCACGCTTTCTTTCAACTTCTGCCCCATAAATTGTAGTTATATCATCAACAGGCTGTGTAACTGTTGCAAATGTATTCAGGGTCTCTGTTACTGATGCCTGGATTGCTGCTGACTGGTGGTTTTCTGTGATAGCGAGATTATACTGTCCCTTTTCAGGGTAAGCATTGTAATTTCCTTCTGATACAAAGAAACCAAGCAGACGCATAAGATCAGGAGTAACAGGAAGAATGGCCGGGAGATCATGAGTGCTTCCGGTCGCCCCGACTGTGACACCTGATCTCTCAGTTATCCCGTAATGATTACAGAACTCAAGATAATGCCTGATTGGCATTATACCCCTGGAATACCACTGCTTCTGGTGGGTGATGCCAAGGGCTTCTGAGATTCCCCGGAATGATTCAGCTTCACCAGCCTCCACAACAGAGGAGAAATATTCTCCGGCTCCCCGTACATAAATCCCTTCCAGCAGGTCATCGGGAACAGATGTAATCAGTTCATGAATGAGATCAATCTCACTGACAGGTTCGCCACGGACAGAATCTGAATCTGAGATTGCATAGAGTATATCACCCTTTACTATATCCTCTGCTTTCCTGATAACCATCCCTTCATCTTTCTGCACCGGAATCCTGTGCTCTTTTGTGACGGACAGTGAGCGGCCACCCGATGTCTTTATCCGGATCAGTTCTCCGTCATTCACCTTACGCCGGGTAACCTTATCCACACAGGCCCAGCCCTTCTTTGTAAGAAGTTCAAGATCATCAGTACGCAGGGTATCTCCTGAGAAAGCCAGTTCATCAGGCCGCACACTCCGGATACGGCCGGCAGACCTCATTGGAATGACAGTGCTGCCGTCAATGCAGAACGGCCTGGTACCAAAGTATTCCAGGTCATGAATGTGCATGTCGCCACGGAGGTGATAATCTGCAAGTTCAGGCGGCAGCTGGAGAAGATACTGCTCTTTACTGATCTTGTCAGCCTTCTTCTTATGCGAAGTCTCAGCGTTCTCCTGGAGATTTGCGTTATCCTTGGACTCAAAACCCTTTCCGACATCGATCATGTGGGCATCGTACACAGGCGTGCCCACTCTTGTAAGAACATTCCTGTATTCGTGAAGATCATTTTCAATGAGTGTGATATTCAGAATTTCCCTGATTAGCGGCCCGCTCAGGAATTTCAGCCCCATTTTAAGGATCTTCTGCTCAACATTTCTGGCAATATCCCTTGCAAGCTCCTCATCTGCGGCTTTCCCCCCATAAAACTCCTCTAAAAGAAGTGATTCCTTCAGAATCATCCGGACTATTCTCTCCCGGTCCCAGTCTATTATATGGCCGGTTGAGGTCCTGACTTTCGGAAGCGGAGGGAGAGTAAATCCATCAAGGGTCTTCTGTCTTGAGGCCCGGTCTTTTTCTCCCGGCATCAGTTAATCACCTTTTATCAGAGGAAGGACAACATCCACGTTTACTGAACCCTCTTTAAAAATCTCTGATGATGTAAGGAAAGTATCCTCCACCTGAAGAACAGGCGCTTCCCTGACAAAGACATTGTTAAGGCGAAGTTCAGTCATATTAGCTGGATCTGAGAGATCAAGCTCAGAATATTCAAAACCATTTGCTTTAATAAAAGTCTTCAATAATTCACAATTTGGACAGACTTCAAGAGTATATACTACAATATTTAAATTTTCTCCCAATAAAAAAACCTCCGGTAGATAGCTGTACATTATTGTTTATGATGACATATATTCGTACTCATGCGCATCCATCACGAAATATTTTCACCGGCCGTAAAAATGAATATTTATTGATTATATTCAAAAAAAAGCAACATATGCAGATTTTAGGACAATCAAACAGATGTCCGACCACCATCAGTTTTAAACCGGCAGATGCAAACGCCCATCTTCCGGCAGACAGAAATTTCCCACAAATGTCTCACAAAACATTGGAATAATTCATCTTAACTGCCGGACAAATATTAACGATATGGCAAGGGTATTTGTGGCAATTGAACTGCCGCCGGAGATAAAGGAGCAGTTCCATACAGTTCATAACATATTGAAAGAATCAGATGCAAAACTTACATTTGTACATCCGGATATTGCACATATCACTCTGAAATTCATAGGAGAAGTGAATGAGGATAAACTCAGTGAAATTATCACCGCCCTAAAAAAACTCTCCTTTAACCCTTTTGAAATGGCTACCGGAAAACCGGAGTTAAACAGCAGAAGAAACCCGCGGGTGATATGGATCCCCTGCACTGACGAAGGCGAATCAGAAGAACTCTTCAGCGCCGTTGAGGAACTGCTCAGCCAGGCAGGCATACCTAAGGAGAAGAGGGATTTTAAAGCACACGCAACCCTTGCAAGGATTAAAAAATACGAACCCGGATTAAAAGAGATAATTTACAGAAACTGTAAGGACAACTTCAGTTTCAGTCCGGAGAGATTTCAGGTTTCAGCGATATACCTCAAAAAGAGCACACTGACACCACAGGGGCCGGTGTACGAAGATATTCTGGAGGTAAAGTTTTGAAATATTCAAAAATCGAAGATAACATACTTCTGACGATCAGGCCAAAGCAGGAAGAGCGGGACAGAGTGGAATCTGTAGCCTTAGAACTGCTTGCCGAAGTTGACAGGAGTGAAGATGCAACAGGTATGGTTGTAGGATCAATTGCACGCGACACCTGGGTATCAGGCGACCGGGATCTTGACGTATTCATGCTCTTTGACCCGTCTGTCACAAGAGAGGACCTTGAGAAGAAGGGACTCTCTCTGGCAAAAGAGATAACTGCCAGATTCGGCGGAGTTCCGGTTGAAAAATACGCAGAACACCCGTACATCAATACAAATATCAAAGGGTTTGACATCGATCTTGTCCCGTGCTATAATATCAGATCAACAGCAAATATCCTCAGCGCAGTTGACAGAACCCCATTTCATACAAGATATATAAAAGAGAAAGTGACCGGACTTACGGATGACATCCTACTTGCAAAAAGGTTTGCAAAATCATGCGGAGTGTACGGCTCAGATCATATGACGGAAGGGTTTGCAGGATATCTCTGCGAACTTCTGGTTTACCATTACGGCGGATTTGGAAATTTCATAAAAGCAGCGGCATCCGAATGGAAACCGGGTCTGGTAATTGACATTGAAGATCACAGAACAAAAGATTTTGATGAGCCACTGACTGTCGTTGATCCCGTCGATCCGGGAAGAAATGTCGCGGCATCACTCTCGGCATCAAAGATGGCCGAGTTCTCCGAATATGCAAGGGGATATCTTGAAATGCCCTCGGAGATCTTTTTTGAGGTCCGGAAAAAGAATGCACTCACAGAAGAGGAATTTAAAGAGATAATTGCAGAGAGGGGCACATCAATCCACGCAATTGTCTTTAAAACGCCCAATGCAATCCCCGACATTGTAGTGCCACAGCTCAGAAAGAGTGTATTGGGCATTGAGGAGATGCTTGAGAGAAACGGATTTTCAGTCAGCAGATACAGCGAATATATGGGAGAAGACAACTGCATACTTCTCTTTGAACTGTTAAACGAAAATCTTCCGGGAATTATAAAACGTGAAGGCCCGCCTCTCTGGAACAGAGTACATGCAGAAAAGTTCTTCCACAAACATCTTGGCAATACCTACGCAGGGCCATACATAGAAAATGCAAGATATTACGTTGAGATTGAGAGAAAATACAAAAATTCCAAAGAGATACTGAATTCACCCGAAGTTCTCCAGTCAGGACTTGGCAGGCATGTCAGAAAATCAATGAATAAAGGATATAATGTATTTTCAGGAGAAGACTGTTACAGTGAGGAATTTTCAGTATTTCTGCATGACTTTTTCAGAAAATACTCACCATTCGCAGAGATATACAATGATATAATCAATAAATAACCACAAAATCTATTTTCAGAACAAACGGCACATTCCCGCACACCACCACATAGCATCACATATAGCAACATTCCCGCACACCACCACATAACATCACATATAGCAACATTCCCGCACACCACCACATAGCATCACATATAGCAACATTCCTGCCAATCAACACACCCATATACAAACCTGCCTCTGCATCTCCACTACTGCCACAAATTCACGCACCAGACCACACTACTCCACTCCACACTACTCCACTCCACACTACTCCACTCCACACTACTCCACTCCACACTACTCCACTCCACACCACACACATAATGTCCGGAACATAATTTTTCCGGAAGGAACACTTTTTTCAGATCATTCATAATTTTTCACCTGCACAAACCGGAATATTTCGCAGCAGAAGCACCCACACCAGCCCTTAGCATTTAGCTGCATAACACTCAGCCTTAGTCTTCACAGCATCAGCATAAGCATCAACACCTGCCCCGAAATGCAGCATACCATCAGAATATACCGCTCACATCTGCGGCAGCCCATAAAAATCCTGTGTGGAGCAGAAAACCCGCACCCAAAAAAACAATCATTAACAGAGACAGGTGAGTGAAAAAAAGAGGCCAAACCAGAAGATTATATACTATTTTAAAATAATATATAGATTGAAACAGATCAGGGTTTCAGAAAAATAAATCCGGAAAATAACAGGAATTTCAGAATTCTAAAAAACCCGTATCTACAATAAAACGGTGAAACAGGCATGGAAATAAGAAAAGTTCAGATAACCGGCGGATCTTCGTATATAGTCTCCCTGCCAAAAGACTGGATCAGGAAATCAGACATTAAAAAAAATGATCCCCTCGGACTCATTGTTCAGCCGGACGGCACCCTCACAATAACTCCAAAAATATCGGGCAAAGCAGCAGAGAGAGAAAAAGAGTTCGATATGAAGGAAATAAAAGATCCGGATGTACTGTACAGACTACTCATAGGAGCTTACGTCACAGGATATAACCGGATAAAAATAAAATCACAGACAAGACTTCCCTCTTTTGCCCACAGAGTTGTCAGAATGTTCATCCAGATCTCAATCGGCCAGGAGGTCTCAGAAGAGACTGAAAAGACGATTGTGATAAAGGATCTCCTGAATCCGGGAGAAATGCCGTTTGAAAACGTAATTTCAAGAATGACTGTCATCATTGAAGGAATGACAAAAGATTCCATCTTTGCATTAAAAACCCGCGACAGCGAGCTTACTGATGACATAATACTGAGAGACAGAGATATAAACAGAATGTACTGGCTGATCTCAAGGCAGTACAACCTCCTATTAAAAAATGTCTCACTGTCAAGGGAAATGGGAATAAATGTGGACAATGCCATCCACTATCTCCAGATATCAAGAGTGCTCGAAAGAGTGGGCGATCAGATAGTTCATATCGCGGAAAACATAAAATCACTCCTTTACACCCCCGTTGAAAGAAAAATGATGGACACCCTTACCCGATTATCATATGAATCCATAAATCTCCTCAATTCATCCGTAAAATCCTTCATTAACGAAGATATAAACCTCACAAATAATACACTGGCAGAGATAGAAGAATTCAAAAAGAAATGTAATAAAATATCCTATGATTTCTTCGATACAAACAAACCGGGAATTGTTCCGTTTGCATACATAGTTGAAAACTTTAAAAGAGTGAGCGAATACTCCGGAGTAATATGCGAAACATCCATAAATTATTACGTAATGAACTCAGAATGACAAATAAGCAGGCCATACGCCAATAACAATCAATATTTAGATCTATATAGATCATATCCGGGCTAAATTGAAAGTCGGGAAAAATATAAATACACCTTTTTTCAAGTAATAATCATGTCAGAAATATCCAGAATGCTGGAAAAGATAGAGAAAGACAAAGTCAAATTCATCAGACTTCAGTTTTCAGACATCCAGGGCCAGATAAAAAATGTCGCGATACCTGCCATGCAGGCCGAAAAAGCACTCACACAGGGAATATCCTTTGATGGTTCATCAATAGAAGGATTTGCCCGCATTGAAGAGTCTGATATGCTGCTCAGGCCCGACCACAGCACATATACAGTCCTGCCGTGGAGACCGGAAGAAGCCCGTGTTGCACGATTTATCTGTGATGTCCACAGACCTGACGGAACTCCGTTTGAAGGTGATCCAAGATATATCCTGAAAAAGACCCTTGCTGAAGCAGCAGAGATGGGATACACATTCAACACAGGTCCGGAGCTTGAGTTCTTCCTCTTTAAGATGATAAACGGAGAACCAAGTGTAGAATTTCAGGACCATGGCGGCTACTTTGACCTCGCACCGACTGACCTTGCAGAGAATGTAAGGCGCGACATCATACTGGCACTTACAGATATGGGCTTTGAGATAGAGGCATCACACCATGAAGTGGCAGAGAGTCAGCATGAAATAGACTTCAAATACGGCGATGCACTGAAGACCGCGGACAATGTGGTAACATTCCGGTTCGCAACAAAGACAATTGCACTTCTAAACAACCTGCATGCAACATTCATGGCAAAACCGGTTTATGGAATAAACGGAAGCGGAATGCACGTGAACTGTTCGCTCTTCAAAGATGGCAAGAATGCATTCTTCGACCCTGATGCACCACTTCAGCTTTCAAAAGTGTCACAGCACTTCATTGCAGGTGTGCTCAACCATGCAAAGAGTATAACCAGAGTTGCAAATCCTACAGTAAACTCCTACAAACGCCTTGTCCCCGGATATGAAGCTCCGGTTTACATCGCATGGAGTGCATCAAACAGGACAGCCTTAGTCCGTGTCCCTGCACCAAGAGGAAATTCAACCAGAATTGAGCTGCGCAGCCCTGATCCGACCTGCAACCCGTACCTGACCTTTGCATCAATCCTTGCAGCCGGAATTGAGGGAATAAAGAATGAGATCGAACCTCCGGCAGACGCAAGCAAGAACATCTTCCATATGACAGAAGCTGAAAGACAGCAGGCGCACATAGACACACTGCCAGGTGACCTCATCACAGCAAACAGGCACTTTATGGAAGATGATCTGCTCTGCAGTACATGTGGAAAACATGTCACAGAGGGCCTGAATTCAATCGCAGAGATGGAATGGGATTCATACAGAACAGCAGTCCACCCGTGGGAAGTTGAACAGTATCTCACCAGATATTAATTCACACCCTGCCGGTAATAACAGACATACGTCAGGAAGAACCATCCGGAAAACCGGCCCACCTGCCGGACAGGAGAATATGATGCCCGTTTGGGCAGACATTAAATATATTTTTTTGCGGATTTGCAGCATGGACACCACTTTTTTTGAATACAGATATATTATATCCGGTTCAGAACAATTAATTATACATAAATAGAAGAATCAGCGGGCCATCCGGATTTTTCATCAACAATATAAGGAGCTTTTACCACACCATGAGTTTTGTCAGATCTGAGAGAAAATGTATTGAAATATTAAGGATTCTGAAAGATTACCAGGAACCTGTCGGAGCAAAAAGACTCTCTGAGATGATGGCAGCACGGGGTTTTGTACTGACAGACAGGGCAGTGCAGTATTACCTGAGTTATCTTGACGATACAGGATTTACAAGAAAGATAGGAAACAGAGGCCGGGTTCTTACAAAAGCCGGAATCGCAGAATCTGAAAATGCCCTTGTGGATGAAAGGGTGGGATTTGTAATATCAAAGCTTGAAAAACTTGCATTCCGGAGCAATTTTGACCCGGAAACCTGCACAGGAAATGTTGCATACAACCTCTCCTTTGTTCCTGAAGAAGAGGCAGAAGGAGTCACAAAAGCATTTGATGATGTAATCAGATCAGATTACGGATTCTTTACATCATATAAAATAATTGACAGTGATCCAAGGATACCCAAGGGCCACGTTGGTTTCATCACTGTATGCAGTGTAACAATGGATGGCATCCTCCAGAAGAACGGCATTCCTGTGCGAATGGCATTCGGAGGCACAATGAAAGTCAGGGATAACAGACCAATGGGCTTTACTGAGCTGATTGGATACCGGGGAACGACAGTGGACCCGCTGATGCTCTTTATAAATTCCGGCATGACTTCTATCAGTGAAACCACACAGACAGGAAACGGAACAATGCTTGCAAATGTGCGCGAAATTCCTGAAAGTTCTGAGGTATCAGTAATGTCAATTGCAGCCTCAATGCAGAAAGCAGGATTCAGATTTCCGGTGACAACCGGCTGCGGAGTGATGAATGTCAGGCCGGATCCTTACAGAACCTCAATAATAGCATATTCCGGAATGAACCTGATTGGCTGTGGAATTGAGAGAGGATACAATATTAAAACCGAGATCGGTGCAGGAAATATTTCATATTCTAAATTTGAATTTAAGTGAACCACCTCTGGGCTAAAGACCAGAGGCTTCCTGCTTCATACCCCGGAGCAACCTCCACAAGTCCACAGGCCACTGAATTTTCAGAGGTTCAGTCAGGCAGACAGATTATTTTTACAGCCAAAAATCCGGTGAAAAAATAGAAAATTATCAGTAATCAGAGAGATAATTTATCTTACCAATATCAATCAGGCCCTTCATTGACCTGACTTCAGCACTTCTGCCGGACTCAATAATTGCCGCAACCGGATTTGTGCCGCCTATCATTGCAAAGCCCTGATAGTTCGGAGTGACCGGCACACCAAGCAGTGACGTATTAGGTGCACCGACATCGAGGACACCCGTAAATCCGGATGAATTCAGCTCCTCAATAACACCAAAGACCGTACTTTCGGCTTCCATATGAAATTCCCTGATATTTCCGGTGATTGAACCATTGCCGTTTTTAATTACCTCATTCACCTTTGTATTACCCTGCGAGATCATAACCGAAATCGGATCAATGGTGGTATATTCATATTTCAGCATTGCAGTGAACCGTCTGGGAACCATATTTTCAATTTCAACCATGCCACCGCCAATGGGATTTATAGGAATACCTTTTCTGAGAAGCAGAGAATCAAGTGTCATACTGCATATTGTACATATGCCGGTCTTACCCTCCGGAATTTTATATGATTCAATCTCATCTCCCTCTTTTAAAAATGAAACCCTGTCACTCACTACAAGTCCGGCCCTGAAGGCTTCCCTGAAAATGCCAACCGCAAATTCGTAGTCAGCACTGTCAATCAGCGAAAGATTGTATATTACTGTACCGGTATTTTCAGCAGGCCTGTATGTGACCTTTGTGGCATTCTCCTCAATCTTATGGTTTACAAATTTCAGCGGGACATTATCCATATTATTTCCTTTTAATGTATGGATCCAATATGATTAACATCTGCTGAATCTGTATGTCAGAATTTCCGGGAATCATATGAAAAAATCTGCTCTCTGTTACCATTTGGCTGAATCTGCACGGGACAATTCTCCGGCATCAGATCTTTTGTCCGGCACTGACAGCATCACGGCTGCGGCATACGCATCCGGTCCAGATCTCTCCCTGTTCAGTAAGACTGTAAATAATCCAGCGGTATTTCTGCCTTCCGGAGATCAGACCGGCTTTTTTTAAGACATTGAGGTGGTATGACAGTTTTGAATCCGGAAGCTCAAGGGCATCCTTTATTGCACAGACACAGAGCGGCCCTCCGCTCAGGAGCGCCAGTATCTTAAGGCGCACAGGATCGGTGCAGGCCCTGTGCATTATCGCCTGATTTTCAGAGCATTCATCATCCGGCAGGCTCATTTTTATACCCTCAATGCCACCTCTGGCCTCAATTTCCTCAATTATTTCCCGTGGGACATCATCTCCATAGCTTTCATAATCAGCAGAAGTCATTTCAAAGATATTAGAAACCAAAAGATATAATATCTCTTAATGCAAAAATACATTTCAAGGATGTTTGAAATGACATCCTGCCTGAGAACTCCGGAATAAATATTTCAGCCCAAAAAGATGAGGCCAATATTTATAATCTAATAAGTATGAGGAAAACCTGATTAAAATGTTGGAAATTCTGACAGCAGAGCAGTGGTCACCCTACATCGCCGGTGCAGGAATTGGTGTATTAAGCTGGATATCATTTGCTTTTGCAGATAAACCACTTGGATGTTCCACTTCGTATTTAAGGGCATTTGGAATGATAAGAGGCACATTCAAAAAAGGGAAAAGAGAGGATAATCCTTACTATGAAAAATTTGTACCAGGCATAGACTGGCAGGTCATGCTTGTCCTCGGAATAATCATAGGCGCATTCATCTCAGCCTGGACATCCGGCATCTTTGCCATATCCATGGTGCCTGATATGTTTGCGGTCAGATTTGGCGACAACGCTCTTCTAAGGGCACTCTTCGCTGCTGCCGGGGGAATACTTCTGGGATTCGGAGCGAGATTTGCCGGAGGGTGCACAAGCGGGCATGGAATATCCGGAATTACACAGATGAATATTACAAGCATTCTGACCGTTGTATTCATGTTTGCCGGAGGAATTGCCACAGCATTTGTCATATACGGAGTTACCTGAAATGCTTTCGGATTATCACAAAAACAGGACATTCCAGCTGATTTTGGGGCTGATTACAGGCATAGCATTTGGAATCTTCCTGCAAAAGGGTGGTGTCACCTATTATGATGTCATTCTGGGACAGCTGCTCCTGACTGATTTTACGGTTGTCAAACTGATGGTGACTGCAATTCTTGTCGGGATGCCGGGAGTATATCTTCTGATTCACCTGAAACATGCAAAACTGCATATTAACATCGGTTCGGTATCAACTATTGTAATCGGCGGGCTGATATTCGGTGCCGGGTTTGCAGTACTTGGACTATGCCCGGGCACTGTCGCAGGTGCACTGGGGCAGGGTTCCCTTGATGCCTTCTTTGGCATAATAGGCATAATGCTCGGAGCAGGACTATTTGCACTCATCTATCCGAAGATAAAAGAAAACCTCCTCATATACAAAAAGATGAGCTATACAACAGTCCCGGAGATGCTTGGGATAAAACCTGCATACCTCATACCAGTCATACTGATTCTTGGGGCAGGTTTTATCTATGTTCTGGAGAACTTAGGATTATAAATTCAATCAAAAAAGAAAAATTAATGGTGATATAAAATGGCTGACGAAATGAGAACAAAAATTGATTATGAAACGATATCAAAGACACTTGTTGACAACCTGCACCTCAGGATAAAACCTGTTGCAGTCAAATTTGCAAAATCAGAGGATGCAATTCCGGAGAATGTTCCGGAGATTGAAGAGGCGGCAAGGCACTGCCAGATGGTTGTCTCCGCAGGCAAGGAAGACAAAATATTCTATGCAAAACCTGACAGGCATCTCTGCGCCGGCGGTGCATGGGCACTTGGATTAAAGGAGCTGACACCAACACTTCAGAGCGGTGAATTTTACTACAAACTTGGAAAGTTTGATACATGGGCAGCATGCAGCAGAACAATCTCAAGCATACCGCGCATCAAAAACCCTGTAGGCGACAAACCCGTAACCTACGCATCACTCTACGCTCCGCTTGACAAAACACCCTTTGACCCGCATGTAGTTGTAGTGATTGCGCAGCCAATCTCACTGCTGAAATTTGCACAGTCAGTCCTATACCATACAGGCGGAAGATTCAAGGCTGAATTCTCAGGCATACAGTCAGTATGTGCAGACGCATGTGCACAGCCATACATGACAGGCGAGCCAAACGTATCACTCGGATGTGACGGTTCGAGAAAATTCTCCGGCATAGAAGACGATCTCATGGTCATGGGAATTCCGGTTGAGAAGCTTGACGAGATCGCAACAGCACTCACAATTGTTGTCGGCGCTGCCGGCTCAAAGAAATAAATTCAACTTTTTTTAGCATATATCTATTTTCAGAAATCTGACTTCAATGAATTACTGACAACAAAAATCTTTAAAAATCCACATTTAACGGATTTGATAAGTAAACAGGATATACGGAATCATTACTGCCGATACCTCCGTACAAATGAGATGAAGTATCACAGTATGGTTAAAAAAATATGTTTTATTTAAGCCCTTGAAAGCTTTGCGCGTGAGAGTTTCTCAATCAGCCCAAGATTGATCTCTCCGGAGATCTCAAGCTTTCCACTCTCAACAGCATTGGATACAAAACCTTCTCCGGCATCATTCCGGATGACAAGCGTGGTATAATCCGGCTCAGAACCAACAGATCCGGCCGAGAGGTCAGACATAAGACCGGTAAAGTCAGTACAGATTCTGCATCCTTCCTTAATACAGTCTTCAAGCTCTGCAAGAGGAAGATCCACAACTTCCCTGTCAGTGGTAATCTCAAGTTTACCCTTAACATCCATTCGTCTGATCTGCCAGGGTTCAATGTTCATTTCAGCCTTCAGTTTACCCTGCATTAACTTATCATAATCAAAAGACTCAGTGCAGAAAAGACCGACAATGAGGCGTATTGCATTGCCAAACGGCTTAACAAGATCGTTTGTGCTCTCTTTCATCAGCCTTGCAGCCTGAACGACACAGGGAGTTCCGACTATAGCTATCTTTGAGTACTTTCTGCCTACAACTGCTTCGTTTAACGCAGTCAGAACAGGAACATGCCAGTTGTACCTGCTTCCGGCCTTCATAAGAATTGCTTCCTTTGAAGTTATCATTACAGAGTATGGTTTTCTTGTCCATCCATCCTCAGAGATGGTAATTACCGCATCAATTGTCCCGCGCTCAAGCCCGTCAAGGAGAATGGCAGAGACTGCACCACCGCTCTGCTTTCCGGTAATCTCAAAGGAGGACTTTGCCGGAACAATCCTTCTGTATTCTCCGGTTACATCCTTTGGAATTGTGACAGCATCAGTTCTTGGACATACAGCATAGCATGCACCGCAGGGAACACAGTCAACAACTTCCTTGCAGTAGCCTGTGTTCACCGGATTATCAGATCCGTCATCTGTTGAAAAGACAATTGCGTCAGCAGGGCAAACTGCAATACAGGCACCGCAGCCTGAGCATCTGCCGGTATCCCACACTTCAGCCTTCAAATCTTCATAATTTTTTCTTTTCATAAAAATCTCACTCCCAACAGTATTTATTTGCAAAAGGTCTGGCACTTGATGGTATAATCTTGACAAACGGACTGTTCATCAGCTCTTCTGGATCAGCATCAAAGTATCTGCAGAAATTCAGAATATATGGCTTAATCACTTCCATATCCTCCTCATCCGCAACAATAACCTTAGCCCCGATTCCGGCATCAACATCTTCGGGAGAGACATTTCTCAGATATATTGCGCCGCCGTGAATTCCACTGCCAACACCTCTGCCGTCAACCGGACAGTCCTTATCAAGACCTAGAACAACCAGAATTCCGCCGGCCATATATTCACCGAGGAATGACCGGGACTGTCCTCCAACAACAAGAACGGGCTTCTTCTCCATATATGCCTTCATATGGATTCCGGCACGGTAGCCGACATCATCCCGGACATACACCTCACCGCCTCTCATACTGTGTGCAACGGCATCTCCGGTGCTTCCGTGAATGATAAGCCTTCCACCATCCATTGTATTGCCCGGCGCATGATCGGCATTGCCATAGACAGTTATCTCCGGCCCGTTCATGAACATTGAGAGATCTCCGCCGGGTACACCCTGGATCTCAATCTCAATGCCATCACATTTAAGACCGTTTGCTATGAAGCGCTGCCCGCATACATTCTTTAAAATAACTTTTTTAACGCCTGAAGCAGCGGCTCCCCTGATCATCTTATTAAGCGGGGTATAGTGAATGCCATCTGCATCAATTACAAGTTCTTCTGCCATGATTATGCACCTATCATCTTTACGTCAAGAACATCCAGAATCCCTTCATCAAGCATATAGCCTCTGAGGCGATCACGGTTTCCTCTCAGGCTTTCAATCGAATTGATACCGGCAGCACCCATAAGCTCTGCAAGCTCAAGTGTCCACCCGTTAATCAGGTTTGCAACATTTACAGCAGCTTCATCAGGATTGAGCCGGCTGACAAGCTCCGGCCTCTGAGTTGCAATACCCCATGGGCAAAGCCCTCTGTAGCACGAGCCGCAGACGCGGCAGCCCATTGCAATAAGTGCGGCAGTACCGATGTACACCGCATCTGCACCAAGTGCAACAGCCTTTGTGACATCAGCACTGTCACGGATACCACCGCTTGCAATGACTGACACCTCATTTCTGATGCCCTGTTCTCTGAGGATCTTATCAACTGTCGCAATTGCAACCTCTACAGGCATGCCCACATGGTCACGGAATACTCTCGGTGCAGCACCTGTTCCGCCCTTAAAACCGTCAATAACTACCGCATCAGCAGATGAACGGGCGATTCCGGCTGCGATTGCAGCTACATTATGAACCGCAGCAATCTTTACAAAGACCGGTTTTTTCCATTCTGTAGCTTCCTTTAGACTCCTTACAAGCTGCACCAGGTCCTCAATACTGTAGATATCATGATGAGGTGCAGGACTTATTGCATCACTGTGAAGCGGAATCATCCTCGTCTTTGAGACATCTTCAGCAACCTTCTCTCCGGGAAGGTGGCCGCCGATACCCGGCTTTGCACCCTGTCCGATCTTGATCTCAATTGCCGCACCTCTCTCAAGGTAATTGATATCAACACCAAAACGTCCGGATGCGACCTGGACAATCATATTGCTCTGGTATGGGTAGAGATCTTTGTGAAGACCACCTTCTCCTGTACCCATGAACGTCCCTACACTGCTCACAGCCTTTGCAAGTGCCTTCTGGGCATTGAGGGATATTGCACCATAGCTCATATGGCCAATCATCACAGGAGTTTCAAGCTTCAGATTCGGAGCAATCTCCGTGTTAAGATCGTAATCTCCGGAATTATTCTTTTTAATATTTATCCGTTCAGGTTTCTTCCCGATATATGTCCTAAGCTCCATCGGCTCCCTTAATGGATCAATGCTTGGATTTGTAACCTGACAGGCATCAAGAACAAGCCTGTCAAAAATTATTGGATAATCAAGAGCATTACCCATTCCGGAGAGAATGATCTTTCCGCTCTTCGCCTGATTATATATTGCCTCCCTGGCTTCCCTTGTCCAGAGAGGATGGCTCCTGTAGTCATTGGGCTTCTCCTCAAGGTCAATGGCATCACGCGGGCACATGGCAACACATCTGTGGCATGCCGTGCATTTTCTGGAGTCAGGGACTATCTTCTGCCCTTCCCTTCTGAAAACGCCGTATGAACAGTTCTCAATGCACCGTTCACAGAGCATGCAGCGATCATTGTCAATTGTCACTTTGAATTTGACAGGAACACTTCCGATACTCATCTTCTAAGCCTCCCGATAACAGGTTCTCCGGCTGTTGGCATCCATACAGAATCAAGAACAGGCTCCATCGTTCTTATTGCTGCTTCTTCGCTTGAGATATACATACGATCGCCATATTCTGCGGCTACCATGGGCCTCAGTTTAATACGATCCGTGAAGCCCATTATGCTGTCAGAATTTGCAACCACAATGGCAAATGGCCCGTTCATAAGTGCTGAGCCATATGCCATCCTCAGGGCAGTATACAGCTCTTTTTTGCTGATATCCATCCTGTCAATCTCATCCCAGAAAGGAGGCGCAAGCGCCTTGACTGCCAGGTCAACGGGCAGTTCATGCTTCCTTCCGAGAAGGTCAAGCAGGTATGCCACAACTTCGGTATCTGTAAGCATTGTGCATTTATAGCCAAAGCTTTCAATATAGCGCACATTTGTGCCGTACGATGTTATTTCACCGTTGTGGACAACACTACAGTCAAGAAGGTTGAAAGGATGTGCACCGCCCCACCATCCACCTGTATTTGTGGGGTATCTGTTATGTCCAAGCCAGATATATCCCTCATAATCTTCAATCCTGTAAAAGTCAGCAACTTCCTCAGGCCACCCTGATGCCTTAAAAATACCTACATCTTTGCCTGAGGAGAAGATCAATGCACCATTAACTGAAGTATTAACAGTATTGATTATTCTGATTACTGCGTCCTTTTCACCGGAAATTCCGCCACTAATTAGTGAAGCGTCCGGTCTGAAAAAATACCTCCAGGGGATCTGGGTTTTCTTAAGCCTTGACTGCTCATACGTCGGTATCTCTTCAGAATGTTCTATGTGACCCCACTTTTCAAGTATGGCCTCAACCGCAGTCTTTGACTCTGCAAGGTTGTCATAAAAGACATGAAGGGCATAGTATTCTTTATAATCAGGATATGCCCCGTAAACGGCATATCCTGCACCCTCTCCGTTTCCACGCTCATTCATTTGTGCGAGGGCTTTTTTTATCGCCCCGCCATCCATAGACGAACCGGAGCGATCTATTACACTGATAATTCCACACATACTCAATCTATCCGCCGATTCTGATAATTGATATTATACGAATTGCTAATTAACTTGGATTAGCCAAATATATATTAATATGTAAACGGAAGTTTCTATCCGGTTACACCGGATATGTTATCATACCAATATGAATTCATCATATTTACATCACTATAAACATAACTTTGAAGAATGACCGCATCCGTTTGTACCTGCAAATTATTCAGTTGTCCACTGGTTTTCATTGATGCAGCAGCCTCTGCCATTCAACTAATATTTTGAGACTGATTGACAGAAATTAATACATCTGTTTCCAACAAAATAATCTTTTCCTGAATATTATCCCAATTATTGTGATCTATATAGACATGAGAGGAATATTTAAATATGGTGGAAGGCAACTTCTATCTGTCAAATTACAACAAAAAACCAGTCATCCGGAATTTGCAGTAAAAAGGTATATACCACAATGCATAATGACGGAATGGAGACGTAATAATGATTAACAGTGGAGATACAGCATTTATAATAATCTGTACCGCAATGGTCATGCTGATGACACCAGGTGTCGGACTGTTCTACGCAGGAATGGTTCGCAGAAAAAGTGTCATCTCAATGATCACTCTTGCATTCGTTGCCTTTGCGGTTGTTTCGATTCAGTGGGTTCTCTTCGGGTACTCACTTGCATTTGGCCCCGACATTGCGGGTTTTATAGGTGGACTTGATCACGTTGGTCTTGCCGGAGTCGGCCTTGATGGTGACGGAATACCTGACATTCTGTTCATGGTCTTCCAGCTTGTCTTTGCCGGACTTACACTGGCAATCCTGACATCAGGTTTTGCTGAAAGGGTGAAGCTGAGTTCATTTATTGTATTCGGACTTCTCTGGACAACACTGGTCTACGACCCGCTTGCACACTGGGCATGGGGAGGCGGCTGGGCATCTCAGCTCGGAGCGCTTGACTTTGCCGGCGGAACAGTTGTTCACATCAGTTCCGGTTTTGGAGCGCTTGCCGCTGCCCTTGTAATCGGAAAACGCCTCGGTTTCGGGCAGGAGACTATGGAGCCTGCAAACATACCACTTACCCTGCTTGGTGGAGCATTGCTCTGGTTTGGATGGTTTGGTTTCAATGCCGGAAGTGAACTGGCAGCAGACGGAATTGCAGCAAACGCATTCACAGTAACACTTGTTGCAGCTTCAGCAGGTGCACTTGCCTGGATGGGAGCATCATGGATTAAGGGCAAACCAAGCTCACTTGGAATGATCTCAGGTGCAATAGCAGGACTTGTGGCAATAACACCCGCCTGCGGTTTTGTTGACACAATGTCCGCAATTGTAATAGGTGCTGTTGCAGGTCTGCTCTGCTACGCTGCACTTCTCTTCCGTTTAAAGAAGGGCCTTGATGAATCCCTCGACGCATGGGCAATACATGGAGTAGGAGGATTCTGGGGTGCCATTGCAACAGGAATATTCGCAACCGCTGCAATATGCGGAATTGATGGGTTAATATATGGAAACGTAAACCAGTTTGTAATCCAGCTGATTGATGCAGGTGTTGCAGTAGTATATGCATTCGTTGTGACCTATGTGATTGCAATGCTTGTGGAAAAGACGATCGGACTCCGTGTAGAAGAGGAAGAGGAATATGTCGGTCTCGACATTGCCCAGCACGGTGAATCAGTGCGCATGTGAGGTATATTATGAAGAAAATTGAAGCAGTAATCCGTCCGGAAAAACTTGAAAAAGTATCTGAAGCCCTTCTGGATAAGGGACATCATGCAATGACAGTAACTGAAGTACGCGGACGTGGTGCCCAGCGCGGAATTGCACTTCAGTTCAGGGGAAAAGAGATACTGGTAGATCTCATACCCAAAGTAAAGATAGAGATTGTGACTGAAGATAAAAATGTAGATGATATTGTGGATATCATTAAGACATACGCACATACCGGAAAGAACGGTGACGGAAAGATCTTTGTTTATGACATTGAAAAATGCCTCACTGTCAGAGATGAGTGAATAGCTTTAAGAAATACAACACGAAAAACAGACAAAAATTCCTCCAGTAAAAAATAAATTAATCACATTTTTTTTCATCAGATCTTTTACGTGAACTGCGCCACGCTTTCATCTCTCCTCTTTTGCAGTGATACTTTATTTATCTGGTGAACTACCTCTGGGCTAAAGACCCAGAGGCTTCCTGCTTCATACCTCGAACCATTGTTCGTAAGTCCACAGGCCCTTCCCCTCGTTCCGAAGGTGTAAAAATATTATATTCCAATTAGATTTTGTCTATCAAGAGCAAATTTCCTGATATTTATTGCGGCATTAATATCCCGGTCATGATGTATCCCACAATCCGGACAAATCCAATCCCTATCAGATAAAGTCAAATCCCTGTTGTAATATCCACATTCACTACAGATTTTTGTAGATGGTTCAAATTGTCCAATCCGTAAGATAGTTTTACCTTGTTTTTGTGCTTTATATTCCAATTGAGTAACAAATGAACTCCATGATGCATCAGCAATATGTTGTGCCAGTTTATGATTTTTTAGCATCCCTTCAACATTCAAAGTTTCCAGTGCAATTGCTTGGTTCTCGCATACTAATCTAAAAGAGAGTTTGTGCTGGAAATCGCTTCTTTGATTGTGAATTTTTTCATGAATTTTTGCTACTGCATTTTTTGCTTTATTTCTGTTGTTAGAACCTTTTTGTTTTCTACTCAATCGTTTTTGTAACACTTTCATTCGGAGAAGTGACTGTTTCAAATATCGGGGATTGTCAATCTTTTCCCCATTGGAAAGTATTGCAAAATCTTTGATACCTACATCAACACCCACGGTTGTATTTACATCAAAATATTGTGCAGGAGGTTGCTCCTGCCCATCATCTATCAAAATACTAATAAAAAATTTGCCCGTTGAGGTGACTGACACTGTTGCAGTTTTTTCAACTCCTTCATATTTCCTGTGTAATTTTGTTTTAACCCATCCAATTTTAGGTAATTTAATTTTATGGGCATCAAAATTCACAATGTAGTGTTGTGGAACTGAAAATGACTGCACTGGATCTTTCCGGGATTTGAATTTTGGAAATCCTTTCTTTTCCCGGAAGAAACGAGTAAATGCATTCTCAAGATTTAACAATGCACTCTGTATTGATTGTGAATTGACATCTTTCATCCATGCATGCTCTGATTTCAAATCAGGTAGCATTTTTTGTAATGCAAATCTCGATATTGATTTTCCATCTGTTTCATAAGTTCGGATTTTATTTTCCAAACCCCAATTGTAGATGAACCTACAGGCACCAAAATGCTGAAAGAACATTTTCTCCTGTTCTTTGTTAGGATAGATTCAGTATTTGTAGGCTCTCAACATATATATCTGGTTTGATTTCAACCCCCCATATATTTTCTGGTAAAACTACAATTACGAAATATATATATGAGAACAAAGATGATGTCGCTTACATCCCCTTGGCTAAAGACCAAGGGGATTTACGCTAAATTTTTAAATATGTCTGAACCTGAAGAGGATGACATAGCTAATATCAGAAAGTTATGTTATGAAAATTGATAAACCTGTTATCAATTGAAATCATAAGATGTAAACCAGACATCTCTTTGGGTGTAACACAACACCCTTCCATCCCATCCGCAAATGTATTCGGGATGTAATAAGCCTGATTATTGAAAGTTACGTAATTGATTATAATCCCGGAATCCGGATTTTCTTAAATTCAGTATAACCTGAGAGTTATACACGGGTAATAAACAATACCGGAAGAGGAATAGTTCCGGACATAATAATTATATTATTAACAGTGATAGTACTGACAGCAATTCAGGATAATAAATTAAGCAGCATTCCTGCTTACAATCACCCTTAAAAAACCAGGATAAAAATGGTTTGGCTGCAATAAAAAAACATTAATATTTCAGATGGATTAAATAGACAATTTAATCAAAGTTGAAATATCATAATAATCTGAATTAATAGATCCGGAGAGAAAATGCCTGCAGAAAAAAACCCTGAGACTGTCTATCTTGAAAACGATGACGAATTTTTGGAAGAGCTTTCAGATTACCTTGATGTCCTCTCAAACCCTACAAGGCTTAAAATCCTTAAAGCCATTGAAAACGTCCCGAAAGACATACGTGAGATCTCATATGAAGTAGGTGTATCATATGAAAATACAAAGAAGCACATTCAGAAACTGAATACTGCCGGAGTTATCAGAAAGGAGACAGGCATCAGCAGCAGATCATCAAAAGGCATCCATCCGGTATGGAAATACTCACTTATGCCCGGAGGGCTTGATTCAGTATTCAGTAACCTTCAGATCTTCTCATGCTTTAACCTGACACCCGGAACTGAGCATATCAGCGAGAGAGTGAATGCACTTAAAGAGGAGATTATGGCAGGAATCAGGCCTGATATTCCGGCTGTAATTATCATAGGAGGGCCTGAAGATGGAAGAATATGGCCAATTTCAGAGGATAAGATAAGAATCGGCCGTGCAGACAATGACTCAACATATGCAGCAGAAGAGGGGGATGTAATCATCTCAGAGTTCCATTCCGCTGTATCAAGAATATCAAAACCCCACTGCCGGATAATACGTGAGAATGAGAGTTGGTTTATTGAGGATATTAAGAGCACAGGCGGGACGTATATTAATGGAGATGAAGCAGAAAAAGGAATAAGAACGGAGATCTTTGATGGTAACACCATTGAACTTTCAAGGAGCACAAAAGGCGGAAAGATGATCTTCTGTGCAGGCAGAAAGGTATAATTACAGCATAAGTTCTAAAACCATTTTTCTGCTTTTTGCCATCCGGAATAATAATAAAAACTGCATTTACTACCCCAAAGAATATTTCAAAATAATCTTAAATATATCAATACATCATAAATTATAATAGAATCTCCGGTAAAATTTCATCAAACGAATATTATATGATTGGGCCCATACACACACATACATATAACAAATATCATGTGGCAAAATTCAGAACCGGACGGAAATATTGCACAAAACGATCATACGCCACAGTTTGCAGAGATTATAATGAAAGGAAACGTAATGAATTTGGATATAAATACAAATAGCAGTAAAGGGATTTTATTCCTGCTGATAATCTCATTAGTATTACTTGCAAATCCTGTCTGTGCAGATGACAATGAAATATTTCCATTCAGCATAAATCAGACACCAGGCAGTAGTCCGGCAAATAATTCATTATATCCGGATCATTCCGGAAATGATGAGACAATAATATCAGACACAAACAATGTAATATCACATAGCAACGATGTAAACGGAATTTTCAATGCTGATAACGGATTTCAAACAGATTATTCCGGCAAAGAAAATCAGCCAGGTAAAGAGAATCAGTCCGGGAATCTGAGTACAACAGGCACACTGGATGAATACACTGACAAATATACAATCAGATTTTTCTCAAACATCTACTTTCTTCTGATCCTCTTTATATCAGCATGGGTTGTGCTTCTTGCCCACATTGCCGAAAAAGAGTCCTCTGAGAGATATACCTACAAAAAAAAGCCATTTCTCACTGCATTTCTCATACTTGCATATATGCTTCAGGGGCTGTACCTCTTTTTTATCACCATTACAATGACCTCAGGGGTCGGACTTGAAGATATCGGAGGCACAGGTCCGCTTGAAAACTTCTTCATATCCTGGATCTCCCTCTCGCTCTCACTGGGGTGTATTTACATGGCATATTCAATAATAGAGAAGAGGAACGGAATTTTTGTCTGGTGCCTGACGATGATTCTGACAGTTCTTCTGCTCTCTGCAACCCTCTTTATAATTCGCCCGGATTCAGAAGTGCAGATATATATGACGGTTGCAACCGGAATTATTGCATTACTGATAAACGGTTCATATTTTGCTATGATAAAGAGATATCCGGCATTCAACCCAAATGATACAGTAATTACCGGCACCAGCGACCGGAGATATTCCGAATATTTCAGTGATAAAAACCTGATGAAGGATCAGAATACAAAACTGTCATCATTCCCCGATATTTTAAAAGAGAGATATATGCAGGACGAATTTATCGGAAGGGGAGGTATGGCAAAGGTCTTTAAGGTGAAGAGAAGAAGAGACGGCAAAATTGTGGCCCTTAAAATTCCCATCTATCTTGATGAGAAGACCGGAATTAACCTCTTTCGGGAGATGAACATATGGAAAAATCTTGACCACAAAAACATTGTCCACGTCTTTGACCTGAATATTCTTCCGGTGCCATTTGTGGAGATGGAATATTTCAGAGATTCGCTGGCCGGCCTCAAAAAACCGGCAGATGAAAGGGAATCTGCCGCCATAATCTCCGGAATTGCAGAGGGCCTCTCTTATGCCCATGAAAGAGGCATAGTCCACAGGGACATCAAACCCCAGAATATACTGCTTACAGAAGATAATATTCCAAAGATTGCCGACTGGGGTCTTGGAAAACTTGTAATGGAGAATACTGAAACAGGCACAATGGCCTTCTCGCTCCATTATGCTGCACCGGAACAGGTGCTGCCAAAGAGATTTGGCAGATGTGACAGAAGAACGGATATATTCCAGCTCTCCGTAATCTGTTATGAACTCCTGACAGGAGAACTGCCCTTCTCCGGCGATGGAATAGGAGAGTTCACCACCGCAATAATATCTGACGAGCCAAAGCCGCCATCTTATTACAGTCCGGAATTACAGAAATACGATGATTTCATCCTGAAAGGACTTGAAAAGTATCCGGATAACAGATACAGTTCAGTTGAGGAATTTATATCTGCACTGAAAAAATGCAGATAAAGTCAAGATTAAGGAATAAATGAGATATTCAGATCTATTCAGATTTAGGAAAAAAATATGATTTAGATCTGTTCAGTGCCGGAAATTCCACCACAGGTGCGCTTTTATACCGGTCTCCTCAATTACAAACTGACCATTATTATCATTATAATCTGCAATATCCAGAAGATATTCAACAATTATTTTTTTCCCGGCATCGTCTGTAACTCTCATCTTAGAGGCATAAAATGAAGCCATCTCATCTTCACTGCCAAAATCGTTTTCAGAGACAAATTTCCGGCAGGAAAGGTCGGGGTAAATTCCAAGCTGATATAACACTGCCATCAGGAGATCAGCCTTTGGCACAGGGACATATTCTATACCGTGGAGTCGCTTCCACAGGGCACTTCTCATATCCTCCCAGGGCAGAGGATTTGCATGATAATAGATATGAACAGAACCCCGGCATACCTGATTCATTTTTATCAGCGAATCCCTCAAATCCTCCATTCCAAGTGCAAAGGATGAGATTACAATGTCATACATGCCAAAAATATCCTTTCCGGGAATAATATCCTCCCATCTCTTCTGTACAATATTATAATCTGAAATGCCTGCCTCACAGGCTCTCTCCTTAAATACCTCTGCCATCACATCTGAAGGTTCTACAGCCGTAAGATGGGAACAGACCTTTGCAATCTCAAGTGATATCGTTCCCGGTCCTGCACCTATATCAAGAACCCTGTCTCCGGGTTTTAGACCCAGAGATTCCACAACCCACTTTATTCTCTCACCGCCAAGAATTTCATCTGACCTGATGAATTCATAGACACTCTCTTTATCCCTCCAGTGCGATACACAGTCAGAAGTACCCTTTGAAGAGTTGTTGAGGCGGACAGCACGCTTCCAGATTTCGTTGTAATCCGGATATACACCCGCAATTTCATGATTTTTCCCTGAATCAGCCATATCAGAATTCACCCCCCTCTGAAAGCCGTGCAAAATTCCGGATGAGCCAGACATTCCGGACTTCCGGGTGGAAAAGAATGCCATATACCGGTTTATCCCTGTGCCTGATCAACTCAGGATATCTTTCTGAGCCGGAGGATACCGGTGATATGGCTGATCCAAACGGACCACATGCACCCTGAAAAACTTCGGATTCTGCAAGCGGTATGAAATCCTCAGGCATATCAGGTATACGTGAATGAACCTCATAACCCTCAAATTCATAGACTGGGCTGCCGGAATTACCTGTCATGTCAGAATTATCCTCAGCCACTGCTCCCGATCTGGTGATGAAGTCCGGAATATCACTAAATATCGGATCTCCGGGTGAGAACCTGATCCGGCTCATTCCAATCTTTTTAAAGTCCCTCACATCTCCACCGTATGCAGAAGCAACAACCTGCATTCCGGCACAGATCCCGATTACAGGTTTATTATATCTTCTGACTGCCTGCATAAGTGACAAATCCTCAATAAAGAGATTGTCCTTAAGGGCAGTGCCGCAGAATATCACAGATGAATATTTTTCAGGAATCTCTCCGGACAGTTCAGAGTAATGTATAACATCATATTCAAAGCCTGAGTCCTCAATGATTTCACAGACAGGATTTACATATTCATAATATGAGAGAGAACCTTTTTTGTAGCATAGATCAGTAATAAGAATCATATTTCACTCCGGGATTCTGGCCGTCCTGTAGAGAAAATGTGGTTATAATAAGAGCAGATCTCAGGTTGTTTAAGAGCCATAAAGCCGGAAAGTATAACGGGCCAGATATGATTATAATGTGAACATCCGGCATTCAGATGGCCATAACTGATGATCATTTATCCTCCAGATGTGCCGAGGTTATTGAAAGTGTGCCATTGTAATTTCTGTAACTGCATGAGGACTCATCGATAACAATTTTCCTCTTAAAAAAGGGCGCATCACAGACAAATGACTCATATTCCCCGCCTTCGCCAGTGAGTGTGATATGATACTTATCCCTTATCTTCTTCAGTTCAGCAAGGGTTTTTCTGTCAATAACCCTGCCGGGCCATTTTTCATCAAACGGGCAGGAGTAAACGCCGGCAATTATCACCTCAAAGCCATCCTCAATCACCGAGTTCATGTATTTTTCCTGGTTTACATACCAGAGCGGATTGAAACAGAAGAGCTCCAGCTCATCACAGATCTTCTGAACACGCGATGCCTGATAGACCGACATCACCGCTCCGGTAACAATACCTTCAATGCCGAAATTATCCTTAGCAAGAGAAACTGCCGCTTTCAGATCTGTTAGCTCCTTCTCCTTCTCACCCGCAGTTTCATATCTTAATAGTGGTATTTCTGCCGCCTCAGCCTGCATCATGGTCAGGTCGATATTAGGGGTATGAAACATATAACTCTCTTTGTTGGAAGACCTGAGAGTTATCAGGCAGGAGACCTCCTCCTTTAAGAGTGCCATATGGCACGCATATACTGAATCTTTCCCTCCGGAAAAAAGGACACCAAGTTTCATCTTCATGAAAAATTGACTTTATCAATAATTATCTCTGCCGGAAAAAACATATTGAATGAATTTTACTCATCTAAATTTAAATCACTCTTTGGCAGTTCTGAGCACGACCTTCTCTGTCCGGTCAGCAGATATAACTCCGGAATCCATATTAAATTCAACAAGGTGGCCGCCAAACTTCCGGTCATCACTTATGAAATGAAGATGAAAACCTTCTGAAGTGAGATCTTTCATATAAGAGGGATGATAATACCCTACAGCCGTACCCTTTACACCCGTTCTCTCAAAAAATGCCTGATCGCCTGTTGAGAGGACATCCTCAAGCGGTCTGTAAGGCTCAGACTGTTCCTTTACACTTCTCGTCTTAACCTCACGGAAATAGCCGTCAAGACGGACTGCATATACTACTGAAAGGCCGCTGTCAGATTCAAATTCACCTTTGAGCAGTTCTTTCATGCCGGAATAATTTACCGGAGATTCAAGCGCAAAGGCAATATCCGGACTAAACTCCTTAACCTCGGCAAAAGAAGCAGTCTGACTGCCGGAGACTTCACCAACCGTTCCATTGTAAAACACCTGATAATATTCACCGTCCACTGCAACCATCTCACCATTAAGGCGGTCAAAAGTGCCAAGTCCTGTATCACCATGCAGCATAACATCAGAGTAGTCAGATGTCCCGTTGTAATCCCCTTTAAGCAGTTTTTCAAGCGGAGAAAAGACATACACAGAATCATCATTATTTGCGGAAGGATCATACGACAGAGCAGAAAAAATGAAAAATATCAGAGCAACTGCAAAGACAAAACCAAGAATATAATTTTTATTCATAACCAAAACCATCCGGATAGCAGAAACATCTCAAAATGTCTGCAAAACTCTTAATCAGATATCTGCCCTGAAATTAAATATCTGATTCCATCGACTCCTACAGGCATTGCCCAAAGCACATGAAAAATCATGAGATCTTCCGGATGATCTTATCCTTCCTCAACTCAAGTTTTCCGATATTCTTCTCAGTTACAGTCTTTTCTCCGGTTATCGGGTCAAAACCAAGATAGTACATCGCAGTCGATCGCGTCCCCGGAGTGGGCGTGAATATCTGAAACTGTCTGCCCTTCAGATTGTTTTTAAGTAAAAATTCCGCAGTTTCACCACCCTCCTTATCACCCTCACCCGGATGCCCTACTATGATGTACGGAATAACATACTTCCGTATACTGTTATTCTTTTTAATCCGGTCAAACTGAGCCAAAAATCCGGAGAACACAGATGTAACCGGCTTATTCATAAGTTTCAGAACTTTATCACACCCGGACTCCGGCGCAACCTTCATCTGGCCTGAGATATGGTTAATCAGCATCTCTTCAAGGAATTTCTCATCCATAAGGCAGGGATCAAACCTCAGTCCGGAATTGACAAAGACATGCTTAACGCCTTTTATCTCTCCTGCATCCTTTAACAGTGCAAGATATTCAGAATTTCCGGAAATTAAATTTCTGCACCCAGAACCATCCTTAAGGCAGTCATGAGAGATACAGCCGCCAACCCTGCATCCTGCGCCATACATATTGGCAGAAGGGCCGCCGACATCTGTAATAGTCCCCTTAAAGTAGTCCATGGCAGCTATTGCCCTGATCTCACTGAGTATCGACTCACGGCTTCTTGACACAATTTCAGAACCCTGATGAGAGGCAATAGAGCAGAAAGAACAGTTGCCAAAGCAGCCCCTGTGGGATGTTACTGAATTTTTAATCATCTCAAAGGCAGGAACATCATGATATGCCGGGTGAAGTTTCCTCATGAACCGGCTGTCATAAATAAAATCCAGTTCCTCCCGGCTGATCTTCCGGCGTGGATACTGAATAATATACCTTGAATCCTGCTTCTGGAAGAGCACCTTATCATCATGGTTCTTCTCAAAGAGAGAATAAGCCCTCGCAAAATCATCTTTTGAATTTTTTGCATCCTCAAACGAGGGCAGAATTACCGGATCTTCATATCCGTCAGTGCTCCGCGCAGCAATCGCAGTATTCCCAACCTGCATATCCCCGGCTGAAATTCCGGATTCAAAACCCCTGACAGCATCTAAAAGAGCATACTCACCCATACCATAGACGAGCATATCAGCTTTTGAATCAAAGAGAATGCTCCGCTTCACCTTCCCTGACCAGTAATCATAATGGGCAGTCCTTCTTAGTGACGCTTCAATGCCGCCGATTATAACCGGCTTTTCTTTGCATACCGATTTTATCTGGCTGCAGTAGACATTCAAAACCCTGTCAGGGCGTATGCGGTACTTCTTATCCTCCCCTTTCTTTGAAAAATAGGGATTGCCCCCTTCGCAGAATAAATCTTCATGCCTCGGCTTCTTAGTTGCCGTATAATTCAGCACCATTGAGTCCATCTGGCCGCCGGAGACTGCAAAGGCAATGCGTGGCACTCCAAGTTTAAGGAATGATTCAGGACTGCGCCATTTAGGCTGTGATATTATGCCAACTCTGTAGCCGTTTCTCTGAAGAAACCGGCCCAGAAGCGCCATTGCAAAAGACGGATGATCAGCGTAGGCATCCGGAGTTACAATGATTACATCACATTCGTCGTAACCGGACTTTTTCATTTCCTTTAACGAAGATGGCAGAAACAAGAATTAAAACCTCATATTATGAAAAATTCCGGGCAGATAAAGCAGGGAATTCACCAGTTATATCAGTATTAAAGGCTTCAATCAGCAATAATACCAGTCATTACTGCATTAAGCCCTGACGGATCATCTGCTGAATGTAAAAAAAAGCATATTTGTCAGAAAAAGTATCCCGCGGGAAAATTCCGGCATAATACTGCATATCCACATATTTTATGCAAATTGATCAGAAAAAGATGAATTTAATCCAGCAGAATATCCAGAGCCTCATCCCTGTACGACTCCATCACATATGATATACCGGAGACTTCAGCCGCTTCGGGTGTCAGTGCCATGAGATCATTTCTTGATATTGTACCCAGGTTAAAGTTTCTGCTTCCGGCCATAATCTGCTGCATTCCGGTCTTAAACCTCTGAGTATATGTATAAAGGGCAACTGCACCAAGAGGAATCTCTTTAATACCCTCACCATACATCTCCTTAAGCTCTTCATAGCAGATAAAGATCTGTTCAACAGTATTTCCGTACTTCGATACCGTCTTTGGAAGTTCACCCTTCTCAAGCCATTTGCCGATATTCCTGCCCACCATTCCGGGGATCATAAGTGCACGCCCCATACAGACCGCCTTAAAGTACGGCGCACCCATGCAGAGTGCCTTAAAAGCATTCGCCTCATCTGCAAAACCTCCTGCAATTGCAAGATCAGGCACATGCAGTCCCTTCGTTTCAAGCTGTTTTGAAAAGTCATATGCAAGCGACTGGAGGTAGAAGGTAGGAATACCCCATTCATTCATCATAGGCCACGGACTCATGCCTGTCCCGCCCGGCGCTCCGTCTATTGTTAAGAGATCTATCTTTGCCTCCGATGAATAGCGCAGCGCCATTGCAAGCTCTTTCATAGAGTATGCTCCCGTTTTAAGGGTAACACGCCTGAAACCGAGATCACGCAGGCGATCCACCTCCTCCAGGAACCCCTCTTTTGTGACAAATCCAAGCCTTGAATGACGCTCAAATTCATGTATAGCGCCTGCTTTAAACGCCTCCTGCACCTCATGCCTTGTGGGGTCAGGAAGAACAATGTACCCACGCTTTTTAAGTTCAAGGGCACGTTCAAGTGAATCAACCTTGATCTCACCACCGATACATTTTGCACCCTGACCCCATTTCATCTCAATAGTCTGAAGTTCATGCTTTGATGAGACATATTCAGCAGTGCCAAGGCGCGTATCCTCAACATTGAGCTGCACAAGAATCTCACCATAGCCATTATGAAATTTATTATAGGTCTCAATCCTTCTGTCCATTTCAGGTGATGATGCAACTTTATTGTTCTTATCAAGCTTAAGTTCAGGATCCACACCGCAGACATTTTCCCCGCAGACGATTGTTATCCCCGAAATTGCAGCCCCTACTGCAAAGTGCTCCCAGTTCACACGGGCAATTTCAGTAGAACCCAGTGCTCCGGTAAAGATGGGGACTTTCATCGGGACCTTTATGTCCCAGCCATATTCAGTCTCCGTATTGACATCCTCAAAGACTGCCGTATCCGGGCTTGCAGTTACACCTTTTAAAAGCCCTTTTGCACCAACAGCATAGCCATGAATATTTAGATGGGAATAATCAACAGGATAGTCCTTATCTGCCCCGGCCGTCACCTCACCGTAAGGGCCTGGATAGAGCACTTCACGGCCCCTGAATGATGAAAGCCAGATATCACAGCTGCCTTTACAGCCGTCAACACAGCGTGAGCACATTCCGGACATCGGAACTACATTTTTTGAGCGGATTGATGTATGCACAGCATCATCTGAATTTGGGGTTTTTAAATTTGCCATAATTTTTCCTCCGGTTCTGTCATCTGTTGATAACACTCAGAACTTATAATAGTTGATCCGGAACATCTGCATATGAAACCATAACAGATGACAGTGATCAGAATTACCCTGCCGGTAAACAGAGGCACAGGCAACAATTGACAATAAACTACTTCCTTCTATCAATATATAATAATATCTACACACACAACTGATAAACATAGATGACGGGCAACCAGTAAAAAAATAATATCTGCCGGAAGATCCGAATATCAGTTCATAGTCAAAACCTGAATTTCCGGCCCGGAAATCTAAAATTCAGCAGGACACCCATAAATAAGAAAAACATGATGTCTGAAAAATGGTGATATTTCCGGGAGGAAAAGATCAATCCAGCCGGAATTTTAACATATCAGACATAAAATTCACCGCGTGAGCGGGCAGCATTTCAGTTAAAAGAACTTAATCCCGACATCTCTCATATTATTATATTTTGCAATATTCAGAATCAGAGGAGTCATACTCTCAACAATGCCGGACATCTCAAGCGGGCCGCCGTCAAGAGCTTTCAGTTCAGATATGCTGTTTACAAGGTCCATCACAGTCTTTTTGGCATCTTCATCATCGCTGCATACCACTACAGAATAGTTTAGTTCTTCACTGATCCTCTTCCATTTCTGTGCAGAGATGTTGTTGAATGCCGCAACTATACATGAACTTTCCGGAAGCAGACTCTTTATCTTAAGTGCAGCTGATCCCTCTGCCGGCGGATCAAAAAAGAAGTAATCTTTTTTAGAGATCGGATTTACCGGTGTAATCACAATC
The DNA here is from genome assembly GCF_024662215.1 of Methanoplanus endosymbiosus. Taxonomy (NCBI): domain Archaea; kingdom Methanobacteriati; phylum Methanobacteriota; class Methanomicrobia; order Methanomicrobiales; family Methanomicrobiaceae; genus Methanoplanus; species Methanoplanus endosymbiosus. The sequence continues at coordinate 2,946,133 of NZ_CP096115.1, read as the reverse complement.
TTATCTTCAAAACCGGTAAGTCCTGCCAGTGTTGACTCCAGATGCTTATAATTGACTGAGAGAATAACGATATCTGCATCATCAACAGCTTCCTGATTGGTCGCCCCTATGCATTTTGCCTCTATCCCTTTCCCACGGAGATCTTCAGTGAGGCACTCTCCCATGGTACAGGCCCTCTCTTTATTCCTTGACCCTATTATTATCTCATGCTCATGCGAAAGACGATGGGCAAGGCCTTCCCCGATATCACCTGTGCCGCCAATAATACCTATTTTCATTAATTATTGATGAGAATTAAGAGAATAAATAGATAATCAGAAAAAAGTAATTATTTTAAAATTTTTAATCTTTGATCTGCTTCAGAATGTTTTCCATTACATCATCAACGTGCTGCCAGGTGACCTTGTTCTGCTCTGTTCCGTCACGCCTCACAATGAATGGTTTTCCGGAATCACCAGCTTCACACATCTCTTTGTCAAGCGGAATTGAACCAAGATACGGAACATTAAGCTCCTCAGCTGCTTTTTCTCCGCCTCCCTTGCCAAAGAGATCAATCGCTTCACCACAGTGTGGACATGTAAATCCACTCATGTTTTCAATGATTCCAAGAACTTTGAGGTTTACCTGCTCAATGAACTTCACAGACTTAGAGGAATCAAGGATAGCAACTTCCTGTGGAGTTGTAACAATGACCGCACCGGCAATATTCGGTGCAAGCTGAGCAACAGCAAGGGCTTCATCCCCTGTGCCCGGCGGAAGGTCAACCACCAGGAAATCAAGTTCTCCCCATTCGGTATCCTCAAGGAACTGTTTAATTGCAGTATTCTTCATCGGGCCGCGCCAGATGACCGGGCTTGTTTTTTCAGGAAGGAGAAATGCCATTGATACTACTGACAGATTACCGGTAATCTTTACAGGTGAGATCTTCTTGCCATCAAAGGATGTAAGCTTTTCAGCCTCAATTCCAAGCATCTTAGGGATATTCGGGCCGTGAATATCCATATCGGCAATACCGGTAGTGTAGCCCTTATTGGAGAGTGCCATTGCAAGGTTTGTTGATACAGTACTCTTGCCGACACCACCTTTGCCACTCAGTACAAGAATGACATGCCTCACATTCATATCCACTTTCTTCGCAATTCCTGACTCAGCCTTCTTTGGATCATTGCATCCTGCTGCTGAAGGGCAGCTGCTGCAGTTTCCGTCACATTCGGAATTATTGTTATCTGCCATATTTTTCTCCAAAAAAATTTATTATGATCTAATATTGAATTTCTTTTAAAAATAAAGGTATCAATTTCTGCATAGAGAATTCAGAATAATCTTAAATATCATAGATATATCGGAGTCAAATTTTAAAAACACGCATTAATCAAAAAAAGTGAATTCAGGAATAAAAAAAAGAAAATTCAGGATAAATTACTTTGAAATATACACAATTGTGAATCTAATCTCCACAGAACTTTCAGAGATGCACAGCATCTTCCGGCAGCAGAAACCATTTATTATTTCCGGAATTATATATGCATAGAGTATCAGCATCGAAAAACTGGAAAAAGATTTGATAACCGACCTGATTATTGAATAGATAACACCGGCAAAAACCGGAAGATACAACGATATTAATGCGGTGAACTCAGGATATGAATTTCCGGGAAAGAATACAGCCATGAAAATCTCCAGACAGATAATTCCAAAAGAAAAATCAGACCCTGAGACACAGGAAGGCACATATAAATCATATTCAAAGATACAGGAAGGAATAGAAGAATTCTACTCGCCTTATGCAACCCTTAACTCCCACGCAGTACGAAGAAAGAAGAGATATCCGGAAGATATAAGAACCGAATTTTCCCGCGACTGTGACAGGATAATTCACTCACGGGCATATTCGAGATATATCGACAAGACACAGGTATTCTATCTTGTATCAAATGACCACATAACGCACAGGGCACTGCACGTACAGATTGTATCAAGGATAGGCAGAACAATCGGAAGAAAGCTCAGACTTAATGAAGATCTGATTGAGGCTATCGCCACCGGACATGACATAGGTCACCCGCCATATGGCCATACAGGAGAGAAAATTCTTTCAGAACTGAGTGAAAAACACGATTCATACAGATTCAGGCACAATGTCCAGAGCATACGGTTCCTGGACATAATTGAAGATTCAGACCTGACACTTCAGGTGCTTGACGGCATATTATGCCATGACGGAGAATCAAATCAGGGACGGCTCTCATACAGCAGATATTCTTCATGGAACATCTTTGATGAGAAGATCTATGCCGCACAAAACGGAGATCTTAGAGGGAGTAGTCTCTATCCTTCAACACCGGAAGGCTGTGTGGTCAGGCTGGCAGACACTATTGCATATATCGGAAGGGACATTCAGGACGCTATAGAGATAGGTCTTCTGCCGGCAGATGTAGAACTTCCCGGCAGCGCCGCTGAAATACTTGGGCTTGACAACCGGACGATTGTAAACAGCCTGATTATGGATCTTATTGAAAACAGCAGCAGAGACTATCCGGGTACCAGCAAAAATTCAGTTAAAAACCCCGTTGAAAATCCCGGTAAAAACTCCACTGAGGATGAACCCACAATAGGTTATTCAGACAGAACAGCCGGTGCACTCCGGGAACTTAAAGAATTCAATTATAAATATATATACAACAATAAAAAACTTACATCACAGAAGAAAAAGATTGTATTTATGTATGAATTTCTCTTTGAGACCTATCTTGAGGACCTCGAAAACGAGAATAAAAAATCCAGGATATATTCAGAATTTATCGAAACATATGGTAAAAATCCCGATTATCTCAGAAATGCGTCATCTTCTGAGATCGTCTCAGACTACATAGCCGGCATGACAGACAGTTATTTTGAGCGGAGATTTACAGAGTCTGTAATTCCGGACAGGATTATCGGGAAATTCTGATTCATACTACAGAGAAGAGAAGATAAAATAAATTTCGGCCCTTAACTGACATCGCCTACTTACACAGGAGGCTTTCCAGCCGGAAACAGGCAAATACAATAGATTCGGCCATAAAACCAAGGCTAAAGCACCCAATGCCTCCCAAATTATCCACACCCTGCGGAGCAGGAGATAAAACCGGGACAAAAGGGCGATAAAACAGAGGCCGACTAACAATAAAATTCAGGAAGAACTCTCTAAAAAAGAATTATTATTTAGATTCCGCTTTATTACCAGATTCAATAAAAAAGCCGGAATTTTCTTTCATCATATAAACACAGCGGCAGATATCACATATAGTAACAGCTCCTTCACCACTAATGACACCATCTGCCCATGAATCTATAATTCTGTCAAGTTCCTCAGACATCTTGACATCTCTGCACCCTCTTTTTTTATTCAGATACTGCGACACTGCTGAACGGGAGATACCCATCCACTTTGCTACTTTCACCTGTGGAATACCACGATCATGCACAAGCCGGCAGACAAGTTCTGCCCGTATGTATGGGAGATAATCTCTGACAATCTCATCACATATCGTGATATTACAGACAGGGTACTTCATGCTGTAGCCGCTTCAGATGAATCCTCGATAAGAATCTTCTTCTGGTAAAGAACCTGACGGGCATCACGGAAATTGAATTTCTCAATGATATATCCATTCTCTTTCAGGCGCTTTAATGCGTAGCGTATGGTCCTCGGGGCAATCTCTGCCACTTCAGTCATGTCCTTGAATGTTCTGGGCTCACCATCTTCAAGCAGGTTGAGAACCGTTCTTGCTGATGGAGGAAGCCGAACTTTGTTCACACCGTTAACAACTGTCATAGACCATAATTAACACCAATAGTATAAATAACTTCCCCAACAATTGTTGAAATAATAGCAAATTCGGGATAAATGGATCTGGTTGGAGCATTATGGTATATCCATGTAACGATCAATACAGATATTAATTAATTATTGTCCGGTCTTTTAAGCCACATTATGGGCAGATACACAGATATTAAAAAAGCGCGACCGGCAGAAGAATAATTCACAACACAGATCAGACAAAAACAAACCTAAAAATACAGTTAAAATGAAAAAAACACCACTAGATTCCAAAAATATAATATTCAGACATCCGGCGCAGAGAAAGATCACGAAAGGGTGCCGCATCATTAACCGGAAAAAATCCAGACACAGGATCAACACACTCTTATTTATAACAATTCATCCACACCTGTAATTCACACATACCTGCGGATCAGACTACTGTAAACATCAACCGATCTGCGCAGATTTGCAACAGAGACCTTTTCATCAATTGCATGAAGGAGATCTATCTCACCAGGCCCATATTCAAGGGCAGAAAAACCCACATCACGAAGAAACCTTGCATCAGTAGCCGCCCACTGAACAAAAGGAAATGACCTGCTTTGGTAAACACCCTCAATGGAAGAACAGGTATTTTTAACAATATCCGTATCCGCTCCCGTAACAGACGGATTCCCGGACTCCATAATTTTTATAGTGGCAGAACCGGCATGATCCGTAATTTCGCATAAAAGCTCTTCAGGGCTGCACCCCCAGGGAATCCTCATCTCCAGATCAAGAGAACACTTTTCAGCAACAATGTTTGTCTTCTCCCCGCCACTAATCGTACCCGGATTATATGTAATTCTCCTGAGCACATTTTCAATACCGGAAATATCAAAGATATCTCCCAAAAGTGTAGCAGAATCATCAATCAGACCCGAAAATCCGGGTTCAACCTCAAAATCCCGGCTGCCAAGATCACGGACAAAACCCATGAAATCAAGGGCATTCATTATTGCACTATCACCTACATGAGGATATAATGAACCATGACCCGGCTTACCAGTAAAGTCCAGATTTATCCTCAGCAGACCTTTCTGCCCGATTGAAGGATTAAGTGCAGGAGTCGGTTCAGCTATAAGGCAGTCACATGGTTCAAAGAGCTTCTCCTCAACAATATGCCTCATCCCGTATCTGCCACCATTCTCCTCATCACAGACAAAACAGAGATTTGCATTGACCCGGCCCTTTCTCTCATACTCCATAAAAAAAGCCGACAGTAGGGCCGCACAACCGCCCTTCATATCAGTCGAACCACGGCCGTGAACGAAACCGCCATCTATATCCCCTCCAAATGGGTCTCTCTCCCAGCGGTCCGCAATCGCAGGGACAACATCAAGGTGCCCGGCAAGAAGAAGAGGCATTTCACCAAAATCAGTCAGTATATTATCTCTTCCACCCTCATTTCCGGTAATGACATACGGAATCTTCCTCTCATCAAAGAGTTCTGCAATGAAAGAGACTGCACTCTCCGTATTCCCCGGAGGATTTTCCGTATTTATCTTAACAAGTTCAGAGCATAACCTTTCAACTTCCATAACACAGACACCCCGATATTCTCAGTATAAACCGGCTACCCTCTCCTACTTCTGCCGGGAGTTCATAAACTCTGTAAAGAGCAGGTCCAGAGATGCACCTTTGTACATACTTCTGATAAACTGTAATGAGAAGAACTCATCAATCCACCTGTTAAACATCCTGACCTCAGTAGGCTGGTTTGAATCCGGATCAATTGCAATCCTGTAACTCCTGTAAGCCGCCGGAGTCCTCTTATCATATATCGCCTTCCACAGTGAAGGCAGTGCATCAAATTTATCCCGGTGATTCTCCTTCATCCAGTTTATAAATTCAGGGAAATAAACGCGATCCCCTTTCTTCTCCTCATCAATTCTCCAGCGCATGTATTCCATATTCATCTTATTCCTGAGGTTATGGTAATTATATGCAAGAATACATATGGAATAATCAATATGTGCAACTGAATCCATGAAATAGAAGTACAATACGGGATTAAAATCACCTACACACTCAAGAACAAGTGATTTACTGTATAAATTATCCAGCACATGGTTATATTCATTTTTTTCATATAGCATAACTACCAGTTAAACCCCTGTTAAAAAATAATTTTGCAAAAAGATCAGGGAACAGGCATCTGAATAAGAGATAATAAAACAAAACAGAACCATCATCAGGAAGACATCCAGAACTGTCAATTATGACATCAGAATCGTCAATTATGACATCACTCAGTCAGAATTCCGGCAAATAAGCCGCGAATAAAAAATACATCAATCTATACTATAGCATATGAAATAATTCAAAAAACAGAATTTAATTAATTCTGTCGGAATTTACCGATTTATAAGAGAAATCACTTAAAATACGGCTCTCTTAATTCCGCAGCCCGGATAAAAGCTTTATTCATTTCATCCTCAGAAAGGCCCCTGACATTCACATGATTGTCATGCCTCAGCAGGCATGGTTTAAGGCAGCCATCCGAAGTTACTCTGAGACGGTTGCAGTTTGCACAGAATTCCTTATTGTGCATAGGGCGGACAACCTCAATCTCTGCGCCGTCAAGGCAGTACTTTTTCCGGTGATGCATCCGGCGCGTAATTATCAGTTTTGAACGGTTCTGAAGATCTTTCTCAAGTTCATCGACATTTGTAATGGCACCGGGGTCATTAAAATCCATCAGTTCAATAAACTGAAGAATAATTTCCCGCCTTCCTCTTGCAAAGTCCACAAAATCCTCAAGCTCATCATCATTTACACCTTTAAGCATAACGACATTGATCTTAACGGGCGTAAGTTTTGCCTCAACAGCTGCCTCAATGCCTTCGAGAACATCAGAGAGCATACCCTTTCCGGCAATCTCCTTATATTTCTCCGGATTTAAAGAATCAAGACTTATATTTACTCTTGAAAGCCCGGCATCCTTCAGATCATGCGCAATAGGTGCAAGGAGAGTACCATTTGTAGTCATTGAAGACTCCATTGAGTCAGGAACCGCAGCGACAATATCACAGATGTCCTTCCTGACAGTCGGCTCACCGCCGGTAATCTTCACACTACTTATTCCAAAACCGGATGCCACATTAAATATATCTGAGATCTCCTCAAGTGACATCTCCGCGCCTGGATTATCCTCCCCTTCACGATGACAGTACATACAGTTAAGATTGCACCGGGAAGTGATGCTGATTCTCAGATTTGAAATTTTCCTGCCATAATTATCAGTCAGTTTCTGCATTTATTTTTCCTTTGAAATTTTTTGCAATAATATATACTTCAGTGCTCCCCCTTCTCGATGCCCTGGTCCGGTAAACCTTTACTGCATAAAAATTCTGTCTCATTTCATTAAGAAGTTCCTGAAACATCTCTCCCTGAAAAGACTTTATGATGAAGTTCCCTCCCGGCTTTAACATCCGGCACGCAAAGTAAAGCGCCCCTTCATTAAGCCCGATAGCTCTTGCCTGATCATATGACTTATTACCTGCAAACTGCGGCGCGGCATCACAGAGAACAATACCAACATTATTCTCGCCAGTCAGAGCGATGACCTTATCCTGAATCTCTTTTTTTGTGAAATCACCTCTGATTGAATGCGTTCCATCTAAGGGAACTATGGTATTGAGATCAATACCAATGATCATTCCGCCGGTAATGCCCTTTACGACCTGCATCCAGCTGCCGGGAGCCGCACCGAGGTCAACCACATTGTCATCCTCACGTATCAGTCCGAATTTTTTCTGAATCTCTTCCAGTTTGTAAGCAGCTCTTGATCTGTAACCTTCGCTCTTTGACCTGCGATAGTACTTATCTGCTCCCCATTGAGAACCCATTGTCCGTATTTATCCTCCTTTTTTTAAATATCAAAGTTCAAACATTAGATATAATTAAAAATTATGCTAATCTAGTTTATAATAGACTTTGTAAAGGGGAAAGAAATGTTAAAAGCAGAAATAAACACAGATGTCTTTAAAGAGGCTATTGATGTAATCGCCGCCCTGGTAACAGAGTGCCGGCTGCACATAAGCCCTGACGGAATAACCACACGCGCCGTTGATACGGCAAACGTTGCAATGATCTCTTTAACCCTCAGTTCAGGAGCTTTTACATCCTACGATGCAACCGAAACCGAGATCGGTCTTGACATCAACAAGGTGAAAAATATTCTTGGAATGATGGGCAAAGATGAAATACTCTCACTTGAAATTCCCGATGACAGTCACAAGATGGAGATGGCATTCGGAGGATACAAGTATTCAATCGCCCTTCTGGACGTAAATACGGTGAGAAAAGATCCAAATCCCCCGTCAATTGATCTTCCGGGAAAGGCAGTAATCTCAGGTTCAGACTTAAACAGCTCCATAAAAGCTGCATCACTCGTATCAGACAAGATTGCCTTTGGAATCAACCCGGAAAAGCCCACATTCTTCATGGAGGCAGACGGAGATACCGATCACATCAATCTTGAGCTTGAACAGGACCAGCTTGAATCTATCACACCTGCTGAAGCAAAATCCCTCTTCTCTCTTGACTATCTGCGCGACATGGGGAAAGTTATGGGAAAATCAGACAGAGTGGAGATAGATATTGGTATGGATCACCCTGTAAAATTCGGCTTTGAAATTGCTCAGGGCAATGGAAAAGTTGAATTCCTTCTGGCACCCCGTATTGAAACAGACTGAAAATGCCTGTCGAATTTGACAAAAAAGATCTGGCAAAATATCCTTTTTTAAAAGAAGCGCATGAGATCGTCAGCAGCAGTGCGTATTCACTGGATAACTTCCTTAAAAGCCGCACTGGAACTGAAATCTCAAAAAATGCAGCAGAGAGGGTAAAAAAGGCTATAAAACCCCCTTACATATTTGAGAATATACGCAACGAATTTCCGGAGGGTGAGATTATGGCATATGCCATCTCAAGGGTAATTGTCTCGTGCATGAAGGAAAGAGCAGTAATAGATAAAATATGCCGCTATGAATCTGAAAAAGCATATTTTTACCTTCAGACCGAAGATAAGGACAAGAAAGATTATATCTCCCAAAGCATGGGAATTGACCCGTCATCTGATGAAATTCCGGTGCACAGATATGTAAGTCTTGTCCCAAACTTAAGAGATTCAAAATGGCAGCTCATAAACCGTGAACTGAGTAGCGGAATGGTCAGAATAACAAATGAAGAGAGAAATGAGCTGTTAAAAGAGAGAATAAGAACCGTACTCCACCAGCAGCTTCCTTTTCCTGTGTCTGACTCCATATGCGATCTATTAAAACCGGCAACTGAAGAAATTTCAGTAAATTATAAGCAGATGATATTTGAGCAGTTCGGAACTCTGGACGAGGGATCATTCCCGCCGTGCATGAAAGCAATAATTGCGGCAGTCTCTGAAGGGACAAACATCCCACATACCGCAAGGTTTGCCGTGACGGCATTTATGCACACAATCGGAATGGACCTTCACCAGATAGTCGAAGTCTATACGAGAGCACCGGATTTTGACGTACAGAAGACAATGTACCAGGTCGAGCATATCTCCGGAAGGGGCGGCACAGAATACACACCTCCCGGATGCGCGACAATGAAAACATACGGACTGTGCATAAACCCGGATGCCATCTGCAAAAACAAATCTGTTACCCATCCACTGTGGTACTACAAGCAGAAGAAAAAGATGTCTGCCCAGAAAAAGGCCTGGGATGAGAAGAATAAAAGCAGATTACAGAAAAAAGAGCAGGCAGGGAAGACAAAAACCGGAAATGTCGGAAATAAAAAATCCAGAATCGGAGAAATAAAATCCAAAACCGGAAATAAAAGCAATAATAAGAGAAAAATTACCGACTGAATAATATTGTCCGGAGTACTAACACTCCGGAAAAAATAAAATTCTGACTGTAATTCATATTTAACAACAGGAAAACCCGCAGATATCTTCACCAATTAACTTTTCAGGCAGGACGTTTCCCTGTGCAGTCAGCGGTGATTGACCCTGCCCCCTTTTAATCACAGTTAATTCTTATCCGGAAATGCCCCTGATATGTAAAATCCTCCGGCTGTCATAACAATAATAAACAGGACAATGGAAGCAATAACTGCATACCCGCCGGGGATGAAGACCGGAAATAACGCAAGACTGATAATAAGTGCGATTAAACTTACAACCGCTATTGAGCAATCTGTAACGACCTGCTGATTCATAAAAATAATCTTTTATTCAAAGGTAAAATAAGTCACCCATCCGCAACTGTTCTGCAATCCTATACATAGAGCCAAAGGGATCATATAATATCTGAAAAACAGAAATTTCATGATTGGATGAACGAAGAGAAGGAAGAGATATTCCGGCGGATAAAAACAGCGTTAAAAATCCTTAAAGATGATTTAGAACCGGAAATTATACCAGAATCAGGAATGGCCATCGCCTTTGCACTGGAGAATGCAATAGATCCACAGGAGGTTTTTGGCCCGTCAGAGAGAGTTACAGTATCTGAAGAGAAGATAACAATCCCTTCCGGAATTGTGCCCGGCGCGGATGAGGAGATCTCAGCAGTAATTCTCACTGCAGTGAAATATGACAGAACAATACGATCTGCAGCAAATATCAGATATTCAGAAGAACTCATCAGGGCAGTTTCGGACTACTTTCCTGATGTCAGATCTTTTGACCCGGAAAGAGAGCCGCCAACAGCTGCATCAATGGACTGGGGCGTTGCAGCATGCTGCGGGGAGGACAATATTCCCGATGTTATTTTTAACCGTGAAAGCACATTAAGAGAGGGCAGAATACTGATCTTTGGTGAAGATCCGGTAGAGACAGTCAGAAATATTATTAATCTTCAAAGGCGCATAAATAATAAAAACCAATAGGTAATCAACATGGGAATTAAACCAACATACATAAAGGCACTTTGCCAGGAACTTCTGGCAAAGCACGGTGAGAAGTTTACAAACGATTTTGACGCAAACAAGCTGGCTGTATCTGAAGTTGCAGTGATAAGCTCAAAGAAGGTACGCAACAGAGTAGCCGGCAATATTACAAGAAAGGTAAATAGGAAGAGAGTCATATAAACACTCCATGTTTGAGGGTGTATATCCAGCATTAATCACTCCTTTTAAGGACAATTCAGAGAGAGATCTTGATCTTGAAGGATTGTCTTCCAACATTGAATTTCTTATCTCCAGAGGAGTTCACGGGGTAGTGCCCTGTGGATCAACCGGAGAATCAGCAACTCTGACTTTTGAAGAGCATGAGGTAGTTATCAGCCGGACGATTGAGGTCGTAAACGGTCGCGTGCCGGTTCTTGCGGGAACTGGCTCCAACAACACCTCAGAAGCCCTGAGATTCACCAAAGTGGCAAAGGATCTCGGAGCGGACGGTGTTCTGGTATTAAGCCCCTATTACAACAAGCCAAACCGTTCAGGACTGGTTAAGCATTATACAAAACTTGCCGATCTTGACATTCCGGTAATTGTGTATAATGTCCCCGGAAGGACAGGCCAGAACCTTGCAACGGATCTGATAGCCGAACTTGCAAAACATCCCTCTATTGTCGGAGTCAAAGAAGCTTCAGGGGATATCGTTCAGATGTCAAGAGTCATTGAAGATACTGCTGATGAGGATTTCAGTGTAATTTCCGGTGACGATGCAATGAGCCTTCCGCTCCTTGCACTCGGCGGAAGCGGAGTTATAAGCGTTGCAGCGAATATCATGCCTGAGCCGATGGTTGCCATGTATGAGAAATTTAAGTCCGGAGATCTTGCAGGAGCAAAGGAGATCCATTACAGGATGTCACCTCTTTTCAGATCCATGTTCATAGAGACAAATCCGATTCCGGTTAAGGCCGCATCAGGAATTCTTGGCATGGCCGCAGGGCCGCTCAGGCTTCCGCTCGACTACATGGAAGACGAAAAGGTCAGCGCACTTAAGGAGGTGCTTTCACAGTATGACTAAGATAGCAATATGCGGAGCACTGGGGCGCATGGGAAAGACCATTGCAACCCTTATTGACGAAGACCCTGCGCTTGAGTTTGTCGGCGGAGTGGATGTCGGAGAAGGCACCCTATTCGGTAAAAGGGTTGTCAGCTCAGATGACATTGATATTTTTCTGGCTGAGGATAAACCGGATGTCCTGATAGACTTCACCATAGCAGGTGCTGCGGTGAAGAACATTCAGGCCGCATCGAAAGCCGGCATTGCAGTTGTAGTCGGAACCACAGGCTTTTCTGAAGAACAGAAGGAAGAGAACAGAAATAATATCGAGGGCACTATTCCGGCAGTAATCTCAACCAACTTCAGCGTTGGCGTAAATATCTTCTGGAAGCTTGTCCGTGAGGCTGCAAAACAGCTCTCAGATTATGACATTGAGGTCACTGAAGCCCACCACCACTTCAAAAAGGATGCACCAAGCGGCACTGCAAAGACAATCCTTGAGATAATCAAAGAGGAAGCAGGAGATCGCGAGGAGATGTACGGGCGCGAAGGCATGGTTGGTGAGAGAGGAAAAGAGATTGGCGTGCACGTTATCCGGGGCGGCGATATAGTGGGAGATCACTCAGTTATGTTTGCAGGCAATAACGAAGTGATCGAACTTTCACACCGGGCATATGACCGCGCAGTCTTTGCACACGGAGTTATCAGATCTGCAAAGTGGATTGCAGGGAAAAAACCCGGCATTTACACGATGGATGATGTGCTTGGCCTGTCAGGCTAAGCCCTACCCATTATAAAATAATAAATCTGCCCGGAAAATGCAGATTTATTCAAAATTACATCTTTTTTACAGCAGGAACCTAATTACTAAGAACAGATCATCAGAGAGATTTTTATGACCGCAGGATTGACAGATTCATCAGCAGGCAAGTTCAGAGTGAACCTGAAGAGAATTATGATAATCAGGAAGTGCCGCTCAACAGGGGAACACAGATCTGCGCATAGAAGAATAATGAGATAGAAACAGCACGGACTGATGCTTTTCTTTAAATAACCGGAACTTCACGATGCCGGAAATGTGAAGTCAGACAATAATTTTATGACATTCAATCGAATCTCTTTTATTTATCCTGTACAAACATAACACCGAGGATAAATATTATGGTAGCAAAAGTTGACGCTGAAAAATGCACAGGGTGTGAAACCTGTGTCGATGTATGCCCCTCAGAGGCAATCAGTATGAAGAATAACATAGCTGTTGTTGATGAAGATCTCTGTGTGGACTGCGAAGCCTGCGTAGATGAATGTCCGGCAGAAGCGATCAGGATGGTTTAAGGTTTTTAGACAAAACCTTTATACAAACCAGACAATTCTCTTTTAATCTATGATCAATGTAGGAGTACTTGGTGCAACAGGTGCAGTCGGGCAGAGATTTGTACAGTTGCTTGCCGCACACCCGTGGTTTAACCTGAAAACGCTTACCGCATCCGAAAGGAGTGCAGGAAAGAGTTACAGGGAAGCAGTTAACTGGAGACTTGATCTCGCCATGCCCGAAAAGATGGGCGATATTGTTGTCTCAAAAACCTCGGTTGACAGTGTAAAAGATCTTGACATAGTCTTCTCGGCGCTTCCGGCCGAACTTGCAGGCAGACTTGAGACTGACATCGCAGATGCCGGAGTTGCAGTATGCAGCAATGCCGCATCCCACAGAATGGATGCAGACATTCCGCTCGTAATTCCGGAAGTGAACTCCGACCACCTGGGTCTCATAGATGTCCAGCGTGACAGGGGCAGAGACGGTTTTATTGTAACAAACCCGAACTGCTCAACAATTGTAATGGCAATGGCCCTCAATCCAATCAGAAACAGGAGTATCTCAGACATCCGGGTTGCAACAATGCAGGCCGTTTCAGGGGCCGGATTTGAAGGAATTGCAGCAATGGCAATTTACGACAACGTAGTCCCCTACATTGGATCTGAGGAGACAAAGATGGAGACTGAGACTCAGAAAATTATGGGCCGGTTCAACGGCTCAGAGATTGAAAATTCTCCGATACAGATTAGTGCCTCATGCCACAGAGTGCCTGTTATTGACGGACATACAATGGCAATATGGGCTGATACACATGACCCTGTCGAAGAGATCATAAATGATTTTAAAAACTACAGGGCACCATTCAGCAACCTGCCCACACAGCCGGAAAAATCCGTAATTTATCTGGATGCCATAGACAGGCCCCAGCCAAGACTTGACAGGAATTCAGGCAATGGGATGTCAGTATCTGTCGGAAGGGTCAGAGAGGGTCTCCGGTTCATTGCTACAGGACACAATACAATACGCGGGGCTGCGGGAGCCTCAGTATTGAATGCTGAATTGATAGCAGGCAAAAAATATCTCTAAATTGATGGGAGAGTGTATCTTAATGACTGATAATACAGTGTTCGTCGGTAACAAGCCTGTAATGAATTATGTTCTTGCAGTAGTTACCCAGTTTAATCAGGGAGCAGATCATGTGGCTGTAAAGGCCAGGGGTAAGGCAATATCACGCGCAGTTGATACAGCCGAAATTGCAACAAACCGGTTTTTGGAAGGTGTTCAGAAATCCGGGATCATAACAGGTACAGAACTGATGGATACAGAAAGTGGTCAGACCAATGTTTCAAGCATTGAAATTACCCTTTCCAAAATTCCATAAAAATTATTTTATTAATCCGACCAGAAAGCCTATATCATTAGTTTTAGAATATCTATTAGAATGAAAAAATCAGGATTGATTATACTCTGTCTTATTCTTACATCAATACTGATAAGTCCGGCATATGCCAAAGACAACAGATACAGCTACATCACTTTTGAATCTGTAAATATACAGATTGAAGAAGAGAGGGCAACACTTGAGATCAACTATTCTGTTGAAGATACCATACAGATTATAGTACTTCTCCTCGGTAAAGCAGACCTTAAAAAGAAACTATATGAGGTTTTTCCCTTTGAAAACAGTATATTTGAATCTGTTGATATGGACCACGCAGTACTGGTTGTGAGCTCACCCTCACTTAACAACGGAGATGGATCACTTTGGTTTCCAAGAATAGAAATTGGAGCTGAAATTCCGGAGATAGAAATTAAGACACCGAGATCAACCAGAAATTTCAACAACAGTTCTGAAATACCAGGAATAGGATACTTTGCAAAACCAATAGAGATAGCCATAAAATAACAGATATTTCAGAATTTTTTTAAAAATAAAAGACCAAAAACTGCTGATTCCGGATAAACCCAGCTATTATTATTCTGACAGGAAATCCGGATCAGAAAAAATCTCAGGAAAGTCCTGATTATCCTCTTCTCTGAAATCCTCCCACAACTAAAGTTGTGGCCCTTCTGCCTGTTAATTTCATAAACAGCCAGCAAGGAAAAAAACATAACCCAACAATCATGGTCGCAAAAAAGTGTCACCTGAAGTATTTCCGGACCGCCACAGTTGGAACAGAAAAAAAATATTCAGGAAATCAGAGTTCATCCTTCTCAACTGAACGCTTAAGCCATCCGGATACATACTTCTGAAGATACACCCCGAATGCTGCACATATGAGACCTATAACAGTCGTATAAACTATCAGCCTTACTCCATCAACGCCAAGGACCGGAAAGTCCATACTGCTGCCGACAGAAAGGGCATAGACACTTGCGCCATATGCAATTATTCCCACAGCGCCAATGAAGAAGGGAACTGCGATAACTCTCCCCAGAGCATTTTTCTCATTGAGATAGACATCAATTATCTTGCCTATGGAAGCTGTCAGTGCTGCTATTGTGAAATAAGCAATAGAACCATAAACAAATGACAGCAGATAGAATAATATTCCCCGATCAGGAGTGTACCATTCAAGAAGGCTTGTAAGTCCTATAATGATCCCTATTGAACCGATAAGAATTGCCGATATATATGCAACAAATGTCACTCTTCCGCCTACAAAGGATTTGTGAAGGGAATTTACCGCATAACCGAAGTATTCATCAATTCCAAGACCCTTAAAGAGGAGATATACACCAATCACACCAACAACTATCACTATTGCAATCTCAGGACTTCCAAGAAGGTTTGCAACCGCATAGAGAAGCATTGCCAGACCCACAGGCACAAGAAATGTCCTTGCAATCTTAGGGTCATCCAGAAGCTTCCTGATTATGTAATACGTCCCTTCAAGATTGGGCATCTGTTTTACAATCACCCTCTGAACACTTTTGACATCTACTGAAGCCTGAATTATTGGCAGGACAAATTCATCTTCTGCACCGTCCGTAACAATTATACATTCGGTTATTTCATTATCCCAGACTATTTTTCCGAGATCTTGGGAGATCCTCCTGTCCCCGTCTATCATATTGGTATGATTTCCACCAACCACTGCCACAAATACATCTTCGCCTCTGGCAGACAGTTCATCATAGGTTTTTATCGCCTGAAAAATCGCATTTACATCTGAATCTTCAGGATCAGCAAGTGCGAGGCGGTTAGCTGCATCAAGACATTTCTCCCTTCCCACTGCAGGCTCATTAACATCCGCCTTATAGCCGATGTCATCATCACGATCGACACACAATATAAGTGTCCGCTCGTCAGGCATCATTTAAAAATCAATTTGAATCTATAAATAATTGCCTGATTCATGACAGAAACAGGAAAATTCCACAGATGAAATAAATCACACACATAAAAATGATCCAGACCACCTGCCAGAGAAGATCAATTCAGAATGATGAAATTAACATCACTACCATCCGGGGAAATTCAGTGCAGACGAAAAATAATTCAGAAGACAAAACCGGAGTAAACCAGCAAAATTATCAAAATGGAATTGTCTGCATAAATATCAGAACATCAGCTATAGTGAACTACCTCTGGGCTAAAGACCCAGAGGCTTCCTGCTTCATACCTCGGAGCAACCTCCACAAGTCCACAGGCCCTTCCCCTCGTTCCAAGGGTGTAAAGATATTATATTCCAATTAGATTCTGTCTATCAAGAGCAAATTTCCTGATATTTATTGCAGCATTTATATCTCTGTCGTGATGCATTCCACAGTCAGGACAAACCCAGTCCCTTACTGACAAAGTCATTTCAGAGTTGTAATACCCACAATTGCTGCAAATCTTTGTAGATGGTTCAAACTGTCCTATCTGTAGTATGATCTTACCATATCTTTCTGCTTTATATTTTAATTTTTCAAAAAAAGCAGACCATCCGACATCAGAGATACTTTTTGCTAATTTATGATTTTTAACCTGCATTCCCGGAAACACATAACCCACTCTGAAATCTAACTCCACATTTTTCTTAATATTCCAAAATACTCCCCAAGATCAAACCGATAGTTTTATAATCGTTATGTGTTAAATAACACACATAACGATTAGGTGTTTACATGGTCGCAATAGTTCACCAAACAGACAAAAGATCCGGGATAACCTATGCTTACCGCTCTGTATCATACTGGGACAAGGAAAAGAAACAGTCACGTGCCAAACGTACCCTTATTGGGCGTGTAGACAAAGAGACAGGTAAAATAGTCCCCACCGATGGACGCAACAGGAAGAAAAAAGAAGGTAATCCGCCTGTGAAACGTAATACAAAGAGGGTTGAGGAAGCACATCGTTCATTCTACGGAGCCACATATCTACTGGATGCTATTGGTGAGAAATTAGGTCTCATTCAGGATCTGAAACAGTGTTTCCCCGACACATATGAGCAAATCTTATCCGTTGTGTACTATTTAATCCTTGAAGACAGCACTCCGCTATACCGTTTTGAGAAGTGGGGACTCCTGCATAAGCATCCTTATGGCAAAGACATCACCTCACAACGCAGTAGTGAACTGTTTTCCAGCATTACCGAGGCAAATAAACTACAGTTCTTCAGACTTCAGGGAAAGAGAAGGATGGATAATGAATTCTGGGCTTATGATACAACATCTCTGTCCAGCTATTCAGAAACCCTCAGGCAGGTACAGTATGGTCGCAACAAGGAGCACGACAAACTGGCACAGCTGAATCTTGCTCTGGTCTTTGGACAGGAGTCCAATCTCCCTTTCTATTACAGAAAACTCGCAGGTAATATCCCGGATTCAAAGACCATTACACGCCTGCTTGAAGAGCTGGATATTCTTGATCACTCAAGAGTTAAACTGGTTCTTGACCGGGGCTTTTACAGTGAGGTCAATATCAACAACCTGTTTAAGAATCACGTGAAGTTCCTTGCAGGTGTCAGAATGTCTCTGAAATTTGTCTATGGAGAACTTGATGCAGTCTATGACACTTTTAGGAGCTTTGAACGTTACAGTGAGAATTACGAACTGTATTACCAGACTGTCCGGACCACCTGGAATTATACAAAAGAGCGTCCTTACAAAGGAGATACTCTTCAGGAATCACGCCGTCTTTACATCCACTATTTCTACAATATTGACCAGGCAGCCGAAGATGAGAAAAACTTCGACCGAAAGCTAATCGCACTAAAAAAGGAACTGGAGTCAGGAGAGCGTGTTCCAGGACACGCTAAACTTTACAAGCAGTACTTCATTACCAAAACAACACCCAAGAGAGGAACAAAGGCACAGATTATTGATGAAAATGTCATCAAAGCCAAGCGATATTTTGGGTTTTTTGCTCTGATTACTAATGAAAAGATGGATGCAGTAACTGCTCTTGAACTCTACCGCAACAAAGATGTGGTTGAAAAGGCCTTTGGAAATCTCAAAGAACGCCTGAATATGCGCCGTACACTCGTTTCTTCAGAACAGAGCCTTGATGGGAAACTGTTTGTGCAGTTTGTGGCACTGATCTACTTATCTTATCTCAAAAAGCAGATGCAGGATCATAACCTTTTCAGGAATTACACATTGCCTGGTATGTTGGACAAACTGGATGTCATCGAGTGTTTTGAACAACCAGGAAAATCTCTCAGAGTGGGTGAGATACTCGATAAACAGGAGCAGCTGTACCGGGACCTGGGGGTGACACCACCCACATCGTTATGAGTGGGCGGGAATCCAGGTTTTAAGTAAATTTTCAACTTTCAATGTTTCAACTGCTATTGCTTGGTTCTCGCTTACAAATCGAAAAGAGATTTTATGCTGAAAATCATTGCGTTGATTACTTACTTTTTCATGTTTTTTGGCTAATTGTAATTTTGCTTTCTTGAAATTTGAAGAACCTTTCTTTTTCCGGCTAAGCCTTCTCTGAAGAACTTTTAACCGTGTTTCTGAATTTTTCAAGAACTTTGGATTGTCGTATTTCCTGCCTTCTGATGTAACGACAAAGTCCTTTATACCTACATCAATACCAATTGTATTACTGGCATTAAAGGTTTCAGGTGCTGGATACTCTATACCGTCATCAACAAGAATACTTATGAAATATTTTCCTGCGTTATTCCGGGAAACAGTTGCAGTCTTTAGATCTCCATTAAACTGTCTATGAAATATTGTTTTAACAACCCCGATTTTAGGTAACTTAACAAAATTCCGATCAAAATTAACAAAATACCCTTGAGGAACAGAAAATGACTGAACTGGATTTTTTCGTGATTTGAATTTAGGAAATCCTTTTTTCTCTCTAAAAAATTTAGTAAAAGCATTATCAAGATGTAATGTAGCTCCCTGAAGAGATTGTGAATTAACTTCCTTTAACCATTCATTTTCTTGTTTTAGTTCCGGAAGCATCTTGTTTAAAACAAATCTCGATACTGATTTTCCATCAGTTTCATAAGATTTTATCTTTATTTCAAGTGCAAAATTATATACAAATCTACAAGCACCAAAATGTTGTTCAAATTTTTCAATTTGATATTTTTTTGGATACATTCTAAATTTGTAAGCAATTAACATGCATATAATAGTTAAACCTAACATATTAAATACTTTAAGTTAGTTCCATTATATTGTCGCTTACATCCCCTTGGCTAAAGACCAAGGGGTTTTACGCTAATCTTATAAATCAATTCCTGAGAATAAATCTGAATTTACAGATTTGACAAAATAAGTGAAATTTCAATAATCAGCCGGAAAAATCATACAGCATATGACTCCCGGAAAAAATTATTTGGATTATAATAATTTTGAACGCTGAAGAAGCAGGATATCATCAGTGGTGAGTTTTTCACCGGCTCTGAACTGCTGGAAGACCTGTTCTGCTTCCTTTCTGACAGCCTTCTGTTCTTTTGTGACTTTTGTCTTTCTTGTCTTCTTGCGGAGTCCGCCGATTACCTTATCGTAGTCACGAATCTCCTTCTGGCATGCTATGAACTTATTGTGCTCTTCATCAGCAGCCTCCTGTGCCTCCACAAATTTCTTGTGTGACTCATCCGCAGCCTCTCTGGACTTGTCTGCCTTTCTGTAGCACTCAACCATAAGATCATGGTGTTTCTGTGCAAGTTCAGCACTCTCTGTCACTCTGGCGTGAAGATCAGATGCCTCTTTTCTGAGATCGCGGGCTTCCTGGAGTTTTGTATGGATCTCCTTGTTCTGCTCGATCTCATCTTCCTGATCTTTTATTCCAACTCTGAGCTGCTTAATCTTCTCAATTAACTCACGCTCTTTTTCGGGGCTGAAGACTTTTGTCTGCTGCTCCATTTCAAGGCGTTCAATCTGCTTGTGAAGTTCTTTTACGCCGCGGTTGTTGGTGATTCCGCCATGTTCCTTCTTGAATGCATCAATATCCTCAAAAAGAACATTTGCCTGGTCATTAAGAACATTTCTCTCTGCTTTCAGAGTGTGTACAGAATTGTTTGCTTCATCACGAAGTTCTTTGTTCTTCTGCGCTTCATCTACACACTCTCTGGTCTGGGCATTTAACTGATTGCGCTCACGTGCAAATGTGCTTGCAAGTGCATTCAGTTCATTTCTCTTATCTTTATGCTCTTCAGACTGCTGGAGTACTACTTTTCTTTTATCAATAAGCTCGTTCAACATGCTCAACTCTTACTAAGTTCATCATTCTGTGGACTCCATTGGAGTATGCACACAGCTGACAGGATGGATCGACTGGGTAATGAAAATTAACGAAACAAAAGACTTTTTCCGGGCCGATTTCGGATCCGTGTTCATCAAGCTGTTCGTCCTGTTCTAATCCCTATTCCACCAGGGGACTTATCTTACCCCTGCCAAACTGTTAACCCATTACGGACATCACAGTGATTTCTAGTTATTGAGCGGTCACAGAATATAAGTCTATCGCAAATGATCACAACTGAGACCACCGGAGAATCAAGAGCAGATAAAATCTCCTATGGACAGAATATGGACATAAATTTCAGAACAGTTTACAAATCCAGAGTTCAGCCCAAAAAATTCTGCAGAAAATTCACATAAAATCTACAGAAGAAGTTCACGACACAGCCGGAAATTACAGTTACAAAAAAACCCGAAAGTGCAAAATCATACAGGACAAAAAAATATAGATTTAACCAGTTCCGGAACGAACCTCCGGATGAAAAAAATATTTGCTGAATTTCCGGACAGCTTTATGGGTTGGGTATTTAAATACCGACCGGAAATTTGCTGATTATTCTCCTTTCAGCAGAATTTAGCGGATGAAATCAATGAGTCCGCCACTTGTCTGCTCATGGGCTGCCCTTGCTCCGGAGCCTGAAGCAGGCCTTCCGGCACGCCTGTTGTTCCTCTCAAAAGGACCTTCTGCAATCTGTGAGGCACCCGGTCTTGATGACCCGGAAGAACCTGATGACAGAACTCCGCTTCTGCCCAGAATCTGTGCACTCTTGACTCCGGTCATAATGGCCATAACCCTGACCTTGCCTTCATAATCATTGTTGATGCGTGCACCCCAGATGACATCGGCATGCGGATCCAGCTCATACGTAAGTGTGCTGGCAATATCCTCTGCATCTGAAAGTGTAAGATCACTGCCACCTGTGATATGAATCAGACCACCGGTTGCACCGCGATAATCTATGTCAAGAAGCGGATGGTTGAGACATTCATGAACAACGCTCTCAGATTTGTTCTGCTGTTTGCTCTCTCCGACAAGCATCACTGCAACGCCGCCCTTGCTCATAATCGCCCTTACATCAGCATAATCTATATTGATCAGAGACGGTTCGGTGATAGTCTCTGATATTCCCTTAACAGTTTCAGCAATGAGCTGATCCATAACTGAAAATGCCTGCCCAAGCGGAAGATTCGGGACAAATGTCATAAGGCGGTTGTTATCAAGAACAATGACAGAATCAGCCGCATTTGATAGTGCCTCAAGACCTTCCTCAGCCCTGATGAGCCTGGCTTTTTCGACCTGGAACGGGTAACTGACCATACCAACAACAATTGCACCCTGGTCCTTTGCGATCTGAGCAACCACCGGCGCAACACCTGTACCTGTACCGCCTCCCATTCCGGCTGTAACAAATACAAGATCAGCATCCTGCAAAAGCCCTTCAAGAGTGGTCCTTGCCATCTCTGCCGCACGCTTTCCTACATCCGGAAAACCACCGGCTCCAAGACCTTTCGTAAGTGATTTGCCTACTAAAACTCTCTTATCAGCCTGGATCATCTCAAGGTGCTGTTTATCAGTATTGACTGCAATTGTTTCGGCACCACGCACTTTCATGTGGTAGAGCCTGTTGATTGTATTGTTGCCTGCACCTCCACAACCAACAATTACAATTCTTGGCTGACCAATAAAATCGTCATCTCCAATTACTGCACCTCTTCTGTTATTCTGATCAGTTTCGGCATGCCTTAATGCCTCGTTAATTATGCTCTGCATACAATAAACCTCCTAAATACCTCAATTTTAATTTAACGCACAGACAGAAATCCTGATATTTCCGGAAAAACACAGGCCCATGATTACTATTACTTTATTTCCTTAGATTTCAAATGAGATCTGTTCGCTGTCCATGATTACCCGGTTTGCATGTTTCTCTATCAGTTCACGAACAGAATACCTGACTGCCTCAGAAACCGTAGGGAATTCACCCGCCTCCACAAGTTTATGAAGCATTGCAACCTGTTGTGAAGGCAGCCTGATTGTAACTCGCTCCATCATTGAAACCACAGCATCTGACATTTAGCAGACATGAGTCAGCCATAAGTCTGACAAAAGGCTTACTTATGTCAGATTTAAATTTATATTTCAGACAATGAAATCATTGCAACCGTATTATATTTAAACATTCTGAGTTGAACTCACAGGAATTTCAAAAGGATATTTAGTTATTTTATCATATATTAGCCCCACAGGAGATATTCTTTTGAAAAAACATTTCCCAAACAAGGTAGTTCACGGAGGCCTTCTTCAGCTGGGACAGAATAATAACGGCAAATATACAGCCGATTACAGCGCGAGTATAAATCCCTGGCCGCCGGAAACAGGATGGAAACCTGATTTTAAAAGAATAAAAGACTATCCGGATGATACATACACTGAACTAAAAGAAGAGATTTCCACGCATCATGGGGTTAAAACCGAAAATATTTCGGTTGGAAACGGTTCTGTAGAGATCATAAGATCACTCTTTAAGGCAGTATTAAATCCGGGTGAAAACGTCCTCACAGAGAGGCATACCTTTGGAGAATACCGTTTTTCTGCGGAACTTGCAGGTGCATCATGCAGCCATGATCCAGCCACCCCTCACAGATTAAGAGTGATATGCAACCCCAATAATCCATCAGGGAAAATATTATCTGCATCAGAAATACTTGCCATTGCAGATGACTGCTCGGAGAAAGGAATTATGCTGTATATTGATGAGGCATTTATGGATCTTGCAGACAGAGATGAAAGTGTGGCAGACTGCGGATATGAAAATGTAATTGTCAGCAGATCGCTCACAAAATCCTTCGCAATACCCGGACTCCGCATCGGCTATGGCATAGGCAGTCCTTCAGTGACAAAAAAGATTGAGGCTGCACGCCTGCCGTGGACTGTGAATTTCCTTGCAGAAAGTTTTGCGGTATCGGCAATCAGAAATTACGACAGACTGGAGGAGTCCAGAATAAAAATCCGCACAGAAAGGGATTATCTCTGCAATGGGCTGGAAAAACTGGGCCTTGAATATCATCCTCCGTCTGCAAATTACATTCTTTTCAGCACCGGAATTTTATCCTCAGAACTTACCCAAAAGCTTCTTGAAAAAGGATTTTATGTACGGAACTGCACCTCATTCGGCCTTCCACATTCCATCAGAATTGCAGTCAGGAAAAGAGAAGATAACGAGAGACTGCTGGAGGCACTAAGAGAATGCTTGCCCTGATAATGGCCGGAGGAAAAGGTACAAGGCTTGGAATGGGCGAGAAGCCGCTTGTCAGAATTCTGGACAGGCCGATGATAGATTACATTGTAACAGCTTTTGAGGAGGCAGGCCATGAAGCCATAATTGCACTCTCAGACAATGTGCCTATGACAAAGAACTGGTGCAGAGTAAACGGGGTTGAATATTACTGCGCCGGCGGACTTGGATATGTGGAAGATCTGATAGAATTTACAATAGAGACAGATGAGAGATCAGCATTTCTTACATGCGCTTCAGACATACCCGGAATTACCAGCCGGACAATAGATGAGATATGCAGAAAGTACTCAGAGTCCGGAAAAGATTCATGTTCTGTATGGATTCCGGAAGATCTTGTCAGGGAGATCAGCTTCAGCTGCAATTACCGGGAGAAGATTGAGGGAGTTAATGCCTGCCCCACCGGACTGAATATTGTAAAAGGAAGCAGAATGAAAGAAGAGCAGGATGAACTGAAAGTAATCTCGGATGACATCTCGCTTGGTTATAATATCAACACACCGGAAGAACTGTCACTATTTGAAAAATTTATGATCTCAGGCAGAAAAACAGATAGTGATTGATAATTTCCCGGATTTTGATATGAAATTTCACCGGACTTCTTACACAGGTATGCTATCAGCAAAAAAATATTAACATTATAAAACGACTTTATTCCCATGGATTCTTCCAGAGAGATCGAACTTGAAGGGCACATTATTGATTCAGGCATAATAACCCGCGTATATGATAAAATAATTGATATGGGAGGCAATTTTGAACTAATTACATTTGATGTGGGCAAAAAAAAGCAGGATACAAGTTATGCACGTCTTATAGTAACAGCAGAATCCGAAGAACTCTTAGAGGAAATATTAAGCGAACTTCACCGCCTCGGAGCCAAAATGCCGGAAGTGGAGGATGTCACACTGAAAGCAGCAGAGGCAGACAAAGTGGTCCCAAAGGGCTTTTATTCAACAACAAACCATCCGACATTTCTTAAATATAACGACAGATGGATTGATGTTGAATATATTGAGATGGACTGCCTGATAATTATAAAACCTGATGAAGACAGGGCCGTATGCACACCGCTGTCAAGGCTCAAAAAAGGAGATCTTGTCGTAATCGGGGAGAAAGGTGTCAGAATTGTTCCGCCGGAGAGATCAAGAAAGGTAAACTCCTTTGAATTTATGCAGAATACTGTCTCATCCGAGAGGCCCAGTGAGACGATTATTGCCAAAATTGCGGATGAGATGCTTGAGATCAGGAAAAACGGCGGGAAGATCGGAATTGTTGGCGGCCCTGCAATAATTCATACACGGGCAGCCCCGGCGCTTGCTGAGATTATCAGGGAAGGCTATGTCGATGTCCTCTTTGGAGGTAATGCACTGGCAACCCACGATATAGAGTACAATCTCTTCGGCACATCTCTCGGCATGGATCTTGACTCCGGAAAACTGACTCCCGGCGGGCATAAAAACCACATCTATGCAATCAGTGAGGTAATAAGAGCAGGATCGATCAGGAATGCCGTAGATCAGGGAATAATAAAGAAGGGCATAATGTATGAATGCATAAAAAATGAAATCCCATTCATACTTGCAGGGTCAATACGTGATGACGGCCCGCTCCCGGATGTTATCACCGATGTTATAGAAGCACAGGAGATAATGAGAGAGCATCTGCACGGCCTTGACATGGTAATTATGATTGGAACACTGCTGCATTCGGTTGCGATAGGAAACTGCCTGCCGTCATTTGTAAAGACCATCTGCGTTGATATTAACCCGGCATCAGTGACAAAACTGATGGACAGGGGAACAAGTCAGGCTATCGGTGTTGTAAGCGATGCAGGTGCATTTCTGCCACTCCTTGCAAAATCACTCAGCAAAAAGAGCCAGGAATAAATAATTTAAAAGAAATTCCGGATTAAAACCCCGGCCAAAATAATTTTTTCCGCCTGTTTTTTACGGTTGTAACAGACCACCCCGAACCAATACGGTGCGGCCACAAAAAAATAAAAATAATTCAGATCTTATTTTACCGCCATCTACCGGCTGATCTGAACATTATCAGTTAAGTCAGGACTTGACATCCCACCATAGCAGATCAGCATCTCTGCTGAAGCAGAGCCTGATGTTTTACTATCACCTAAGTCTCTATCTTCTGATTCATCTCGTCAGAGGCATGCAGTAAGGCTTCTCCTCATCCAGCACAAACTCCCATTCCTCTTTGCAGCGGCAGCCCCTCTCAAAGAGCGCCCTTAACAGTTCACGGTCGTAGTTGAGTGAATACGTCCTTATGCCATCAACGATGTCATGATCACATTCACCACAGTTATGCGGCCCGCGCACTTTTCCTCCGCCGACAGGATCGCATAAGATGTGCCTGTCAGCATCGATCAGGACATCAAGGACACTCCACAGATATGGCGTACGGTACTCCCTTCTCTTCCAGTAATGCTCAACTTCAGTCCGGCCCTGTATTGTACAGAGATTCATTGAGATCATATCGGAATATTCCGAACATTCGCGAAGGGATTTTTTCATATCATCAATTGCCTCTTTCTCCGTGAGGAAGAGCGGCTTCATCATAAGATAGGTCTTAACACCTGCGCCGGCAGCCCTGACCTCGCCTGCCGCACCTTTGTATTCATCAAAGGTCAGACCCTTGTCAATACATTTCTCCCTGATGAAATCGTCAGTGGTCTCAAGGCCCATTGCAATGTAAAGCGGCATTTCATGTGTGCCATCATTGACTGCATCCAGAAAACCCCTTACAGAGTCCCTCTCCACATACTCAGCCCTCGTCTCGGCAATGACAATCTTTCCCCTAAATACACCGCCCGCATATTCCAGCACCTCAGGCGGAACCTCTTCAGGATCAAAGAAACTTCCGGATGTGAAGATCTTGATCATATCAAAACCGGAGAGGTTAAAATTCTCCTTTACCCAGTTCACCTGCGCGATAAGCCTCTTTCCAAGCTCTTCATCGCAGATATCATGGTATCTCTCAAAACGGTACCCGCACATCAGGCATTTATTCCACCTGCATCCCGATGTCTTAAAAATCACTGTGAGGCATTTTACTTCCGCCCCGCTGTAGTTATCCGTGCCAGGCCAGCACGCCAGAGGTTTCTCAGTTGTAATGGATATCATTTAGTGTTAGTAGTTATGATCGTGTAGATATGAAAAAGATCTGCTGGATACTGCTGATAGCAGCAGCTGCCATATGCACAGGATCAGCATATGTCATGAACTATGATATGCCGGCAACCGTGTATGAGGGGGACATGATAATTGCTGAAGGGACAAGCACCCTTCCGGCCGGAATAACGATGGAACTTGTCCTGTACTCCAATAGCAATTCAATAATTGAAGTTGACAGACAGTCGTTTGTAATTCAGGAGGGCGGAGACTGGTCAGTCTCTTTTGATACAACCGGACTTAAAACGGGACAGTACAAACTTGAAGTGCCAAAGGGTTACAAAGAAGACCTCGGCGGCAGTTCAGATATAACCAAAATATTCACCATTGTTGACCGTTCGGATGAGATATTCCTGACATCCCCTACAGAACAGAAGTTCAACGGCATCCTTGAGATTGAAGGAAGAAGCACAACAAGGGGTGACAGTGGAATTGAGATAATGGCAAAGAATGATTACGGCACCGTCTTTCCCAGAGAATGGGTGAGCACAGACAGTGCCGGAAGTTTTTCGCTTGACATTCCGGTGTACAAAGAAGGCACTTATCAGGTATATTTCTACGATCCAAAAGGAGTAATCAGTCACACCGAATATTACCTGATACCATCTTCACCAACAGCAGCGCCGACAGTTCCGGGCAGCACTGAAAAGCCGTCTGTGACCATAAAGCCTCTGGCAGCAGAGGCTTTCGCATCCGTTTCATCGCCCGCATACTTTAAGGCAGAGACTGCAACCGGAGAGCTTCATGTATATACTTCGGAAGGGAAGGACTGGACACTCAGCTATACTGACGGCAAAACTGCTTCTGTTACCATCAACAGCCACCAGAGCACAGATGCCGAGGAGTTCACAATTCCGGTGAGCAGCCAGACTGTGTACATAAGGGTCTCTCCTGCCAGTGAATCTGAGAGCGGCTATGTTATGATAAATGCGGAGGGCGCTTCATCACTGACTGTAAGCGCAGACGCATCAGGGTATTTTAAAGAACCTTCAGAGACTGAAGCCACACAGTCAGGCCCTGAAACAATAATAGGCACACTCATTGCAGTTGTTCTCTCCATTATTGCAGTATCCCTGAGAAGAAGATAAAACCACATCATTTTTTAAGTATAAGCTTCAACATTAGTAGAGCGGGCCGAGATAGTCTAGTCCGGTAAGGCGGTGGCCTTGAAAGCCACTGGTGATTCCACCTCAGGAGTTCAAATCTCCTTCTCGGCGCTCCTTTTTGAAATATAATTCCATTACTGACAGGAGTCAATCTTTTTCACTTCCGGTCCGTAATTTAAATTAACTGTAAAAATACGAATACAATGACCTGTATCACAGATCTATGCTTTTTTCGTTAATTTTAAAGAGATTAAGTTCTAACTCTTTCATGAGGCGATTGTTACATGTGTATTGCAGTTCCGGCAGAAGTGCTGGAGATAAAGGATGGAAATATAGCTGTTGTAGATTACGGCGAACTTCAGCAGGAAGTCAGAATAGATCTCATTGATGTAAAAGTAGGCGAATTTGTACTGGTCCACGTAGGTTTTGCTATCCAGAAGCTGAGCCGTGAGGATGCCCTTCAGACCCTTCAGATCTTTAAGGAGGTCTATGCGGCTATGGAGGAATAATGCACGAATATTCAATAGCATACGATATTTTTGCAACCGCAAAAAGGACAGCCCTTGACAACTCCGCCACCAAGATAAATAAAGTCCACATGTCTGTCGGAGAGATGACGATGGTCAATCCTGAGCAGGTGGTATTTTTATTCAACACCATGCGGGATGAAGATCCGCTCTTTAAGGACTGTATCCTCGAATATACTGACGCACCCGTAAAATCGGTCTGCAAATGCGGATATGAGGGCAGTGAAAAATATGTATGCCCAAACTGCGGGAGCATGCCTGAAATCGTGGACGGCAGGGAAATCAGAGTCACAAATATCGAAATAGAGGTTGACGAAGAATGAAGATCAATATGATGCATGGTGCGGGAGGGGCTGTTTTTGGAGAACTTCTCGGAGAGACACTGACAAAATATAAGAATAACAATGCCGGAGGGATAGGGCTGGAATCACTTGATGACGGCGCAGTAATTCCCATTGCCGGAAAAAATATTGTCCTGACAACTGACTCGCATGTTGTAAGACCGCTCTTCTTCCCCGGAGGTGACATAGGACGGATTGCAGTATGCGGAACTGCAAACGATCTGGCAATGATGGGCGGAAAACCACTTGCACTCACATGCTCAATGATCATTGAAGAGGGTTTTGACATTGAAATCCTTGAAAAAATAGTTCAGTCCATGGACAATGCCCTTGAAGAGGCAGGCGCTGCAATCGTTACCGGGGATACAAAAGTCCTTGCAAAAGGTGAAATTGACGGCATTGCCATAAATACGGCCGGGATAGGAATAGCAGAAAAACCGGTCCGCGACAGTTCACTAAAACCCGGAGATATTATAATCGTAAGCGGCACTCTTGGCGATCACGGGCTTGCCATCATGACAAACAGGGAAGGGTTTGACTTTGGTGAGCAGATAAGATCTGATGTTGCTCCGGTGTGGAACCTCGTAAACGCCGCCATGCAGGCCGGAGAGGTACACGCAATGAAGGACCCGACAAGAGGCGGTTTTTCAAACGCAATCAATGAAATGGCAGAAAAGTCCGGAGTCCAGGTGAGAATTTCCGAAGAGAAACTTCCAATAAGAAAAAGTGTGAGAAGTGCCTCAGAACTTCTCGGTATAAACCCGCTTGACGTTGCAAATGAAGGCAAAGTTGTGATGGGTGTCGCACCGGAGGACGCGGAAGCCATCCTTGCAGCAATCAGAAAAGAGAAATACGGAAAGGATGCAACAATTGTCGGCAGGGTAGTGGAAGGAAAATCAGTGATTATGGAAACCGGAATTGGTGGTGAGAGATTTATTGAACCTCCGGTAGGAGATCCGGTTCCAAGGGTCTGCTGAAGGTTACCAAAATCAAAATCAGCTTTTTTTATAAACTTCAGGATACAACATCAGAAAGATCACAATATTATAGTCATCCGGAAATTCACAATTGTCCGGAGAGATTAAAAAAACTGCGGATAATGAAGGGGATAAACAGATGGGATTAGATATTGAACTGCTTCTAAAAAATGCAAGGCTTCCTGACGGACTGATTAAAGATATATCAGTTTCAGAGGGCAGAGTTCTTCACTGCGGGGAATCTTTTGGCCATGCGGAATATATCATTGACTGCAAAAACCGCCTGTGCCTGCCCGGAGCTATAGATATGCACGTCCATATTCGCGGCGGAGAGAAACAGTCCTATAAGGAGACCTGGGAATCAGGCACA
The DNA here is from genome assembly GCF_024662215.1 of Methanoplanus endosymbiosus. Classification (NCBI taxonomy): domain Archaea; kingdom Methanobacteriati; phylum Methanobacteriota; class Methanomicrobia; order Methanomicrobiales; family Methanomicrobiaceae; genus Methanoplanus; species Methanoplanus endosymbiosus. The sequence goes on along the minus strand of NZ_CP096115.1, from coordinate 2,915,529 downwards.
AAGAGTGCCGTATCAGGCGGGGTTACAACAGTGGTTGATCAGCCAAATACAATCCCGCCCATTACAGATGCCGCCATATATGAAAAACGCCTCAGAGAAGCAGAGAAGCAGTCATACTGCAACTTTGGGATAAACGGAGGTGTTTATCCGGATTCAGACCTAAAAGGCCTGTATGAAGCAGGGGCACTGGCCTTTGGTGAGATCTTTGCAGCACCGTCAAGCTATGGCGATGCACTGGAAGAATCACAACTGAAAGATTCACTGGATCAGATCTCACATATGAATGCCACTGCAACGGTCCACACCGAAATTGTGCTCAAAGGTGATGACATCTCACTCACTGACCACGATAATTTAAGGCCGGGCGACCTTGAGGCCAATGCCGTGGAATATATCTGTAAACTTGCAGATCCAAAGATGAAACTTCACTTCTGCCACCTGTCATCACCTTTTTCAATAGATGCAGTGCCGGCCGGATATACACTTGAAGTTATGCCGCATCACCTCTTCCTGACACGGGAAATGTTTGAAGATACAGAAAAACCCGGATACGGCAAGGTAAACCCGCCACTGAGGGACAGAAAAATTGTTGATGCCATATGGAACAGATGGGATGAGATCGATGTCATTGCATCAGACCACGCACCGCATACAGGAGAAGAGAAGTCAGCCGGATTTTCTGATGTCCCCTCCGGAATTCCCGGCACAGGTACAATGATGCCTCTTCTGCTTGCGAGGTGCACTGAAAAAGCTGACATTACGCTGGAATCGGTCATCAGAAAAACGGTTACAAAGCCCGCCGAAATTCTTGGAATTGAGCCACCGGGATTTCTGAAAGGGCAAAAGGCCGATTTTGCGGTTTACAGCAATCAAACAGAGACAATCACTGCCGAAAGATTATTTTCAAAAGCCGGATGGACTCCCTATGAAGGCATGACAGGTCTCTTTCCTGATACTGTCGTCATTAACGGAGTGCAGGTTTACAGGGATAACAGTTTTATCGGGAGATCTTCAGAATGGATCTGCGGGGATGGTTATATAGGCAGGGAGAACAGATTAGTATAGCCGATAAATGCGTTTCTTTTAGGTCCCCGCCTGATCACAGGAAGAATCCTGATATGATGTGCGGGACAACCCGGATACGCGACAGGTTTTTAAAATTTTAGCGTAAATCCCCTTGGTCTTTAGCCAAGGGGATGTAAGCGATACATATAAATAATAATTGTGATAACATTTGTGTATATCATTACGATAACCAAGTACTTGATATACTATACACCCGTGGAACGCGGGGGTGGGCCTGTGGAGTCGTCTGCATTGGCAGGGGCAATGAAGCAGGAAGCATCTGGGTCTTTAGCCCAGAGGTAGTTCACAACGCCCGGTTGGGTTTGACAGGTGAAGTTACGGACGCAGAGCCACTTATGATCCATGTCTGTTAATACCGGGCGACATTTACTTTTAAGTCACGATTAAGATGAATTTAGAGGATGCAGTTTTCATATCCAAAAACGGGATTACCATCACTCTTGATGTAAGTCCCGGAAGCAAAAAAACCGTATTTCCTTCCGGCTATAATGAGTGGAGAAAGGCAATATTGTGCAGAATTTCTGCCCCGCCTGTTGACGGAAAAGCAAATAAAGAGATCGAAAGGGCAGTTTCAGACTTTTTTTCACTACCCAAAAGAGATGTCTCCATCATTTCAGGCCAGACCTCATCATTAAAACGGGTTCTGATTGAGGGAATAGAACCTGACAGAGCACTGGAACTGTTAAAATCCTCAATGAATAAATAAATACTCAATAAATATTACTTCCGCACCGAAAAAATGCCGGAACATTAAACGCTATTTTATACAGTAATTCTAATTTGCCAGATATTTTACCAGGGCAATTATCCGGTCAGAAAATACAGGTATTCAAAATACCTGGCAAAAGTAAACCACCACAACGGTTTATATAATTTTAATTACCACTAATCACTGTCATATGCCTGACCTATCAGGAATTATATCATTTCATAAGAGATCACAGCATTACAGGAGGAATTATTATTGTACTTATCAGAAACAACAAAATACCAGATTCATGCAAATTTTGAAGCGGAGGGAATTGTTGAAAAATCGGATGTGATTGGAGCAATCTTTGGCCAGACAGAAGGTATTCTGGGTGATGATCTTGACCTCCGGGATCTTCAGAGATCCGGGCGGCTCGGAAGGATTGATGTCAGGACTGAAAGCCGCAAAGGCCAGACAAAGGGCGAGATTACGATCTATTCATCAATAGACAAAGTCGAAACTGCATTACTTGCAGCATCGCTTGAGACCATCGAAAGGGTCGGCCCGTGTGCTTCAAGATTTGCCATCAGAAATATTGAGGACATCCGTATATCCAAGAGAAAACTGATTATATCAAGGGCCAAGGAGCTGTTAACCGGAAGCTTTGAAGAGTGTGATTTTGACACAAATGAAATACTGGACGAAATAAGGGAACATTCAAGAATTGAGAAGGTCATCGAATATGGCCCTGAAAAACTCCCGTCAGGCCCGAATGTCGTGGATTCGGATGCAATCATTGTTGTGGAGGGGCGTGCAGACGTTATTAACCTGTTAAGATACGGGATTAAAAATGCAATTGCCGTGGAAGGCACAAATGTTCCGGCATCAATCATTGAACTCTGTGAAAAAAAGACTGCCACCGCATTTATGGATGGGGATAGGGGTGGAGATTTAATTATAAGCGAACTTCTCCAGGTTGCAGATATTGACTTTATTGCGGTAAGTCCAAGAGGAAAAAATGTAGAGGAGATGACCAGAAAAGAGATCATAAAACCCCTAAGGAATAAAATTCCGGCTGAACTTGCGCTGACAACAGAAGGACGGCTGGATACAAACATGCTTTCCCTGCATTCCGAAAAGATGAAGAAAGAGAGAGAGGAGGAAAAAAAAGTAAATAACGAACCCGATCTGCCGCAATCTGAGAAGATACTCCGTGGTATGATGAAGGAAGTCCGGGAACAGAACATTGTAAAATTCCTTTCAGTCACAAATGAGACAATAAGTGAATTTCCATCTGATGAGATTGAAGCTGCCTTAAAAAAGACGGACGATAATATCTCCGGCATTGTTACCGGACGGACAGTTGACCAGAATCTTCTTGACCTGATTGCTATGCGTAAAATATCCCTGATAGCTGCGCCTGATTTCAGGGATATAGTCAAAAAACCTGTATCTGTAAAATTAATGAAGATAAATCAGCTCTGATTACTGACACAGGTAAACTCACAGGCCTGTGTCTGTTTTTTATAAGAAAACAGTGCATAATACTGCGGAAGTTAACATCTGATCATAGGCAGAGCCAGACCACCCCTTCAAGTTAAATGGTTTGAAACACAAATTGTAATATCAATCCTTCAGGGGAAGAATTGCCTTCCCTTAAATTAAGCCATTATTTTCGCCAAAAGGCAATATAATGACATATAAGGGATATTTTTGGATGTGAAATCAGTGCACAAAGACGAACTAATAGCGCTACACCAGTTCATGTTTACCATTAAGGAAAACCTGCAGAAAGCTAATGCAAACGCTTCATTTTCCGAATACGAGGGATTAAAAGTACTTCCAACCCAGACACATAAAAGCAAAATGGAGCATAAACATGCAATATTTATTCTTGGTGAGGAGATTGCCGATGCTATGAAAGAGATTGAACCTTCAGCGGCAAAAAGAATTTCAGCAAGGATGCATGAACTGGCATTAAAAACAGAGAAAGAGATAGATGAAGATTCCGAAAGGGGCCACAGAAAATACTGAAATATTTTCAGACAACCCGGTTTAAACTTTTTTTCAGAGAAATTATTCCGGAATTTGCAGTGGCCCGGAATTACCTGTAATCAGAGCATTTCTCTGATTATAGGCAATTACTGCATATTATGTAACTTTCAGCAACTATGTATTACGTAACTTCCAGCAACTATGTATTACGTAACTTCCAGCAACTATGTATTACGTAACTTTCAGCAACTATATATTACGTAACTTCCAGCAACTATGTATTACGTAACTTCCAGCAACTATATATTACGTAACTTCCAGCAACTATGTATTACGTAACTTTCAGCAATCAGGCCTGTTCTTCTTAAGCTGACTTTAAAATTTGTAAAAATTCTGAAGTGCTGTTATTTATTCCTGAAAGGATAACTTAACAAAACATAAGTGAATGACTGTATTTAAGGGCATTACATGATATGATCAAAACGGGCAGCACAAATCATAAACAAATCCGGCCATATTAATCCCACACATCCATAGAACACACAAATATAAATTGTCTGACAAAATAACGATCAATTCTGCAAAAATTAATATACAGAATAATAATTCCACACAAAATGTTAGATAAATAAATTATATATGCTGAAATTACTTACAGTTATTCATCAGATATAAAATCCTGAAGATTTTTGATATGAGAATAAACTGAAAAACACTGACATCAGACTATTGATTATCAGTATTGTTTTTTGAAATTTCTATATGTGGTATATGTTATGATAGAGAAGATAAGAGAAAGTGTTGAAAAATTTCTAAATGATAAAGAGAGTGTATTAATCAATTCTGGTGATTTTGAGGGCCGGGATAAAGAATATGCAGAACTTTTAAACAGCCTGATGGAAGAAATTAAAAATATTGAATCTCTCAGGGAAAAAGAATCAAAAGAGGCAGAAAAACTCCAGAAACGTGCTGATGCATTCCTAAAATACAACCCGCAGGGAATAACAGTGCTTGCAGCCGATAAACACAGGCTTGATCTCAACAAGGAATATCAGAAAATATGGCGCGGCAGTTACGATGAACTGATGGCGAAGAAGCTCTATGACTTTAACATAACAATCACAGGCGGAGATGACTTCTATGCTTCATATGAAACAAAAAGAAATGCAGTCTCAGACCTTGAGATCAAATGGCCGGACGGTGAAATCAGCTACCTCAGGCTCTTCCAGACACCAATTCTTGATGATGACGGGGAGATTGATGTCAACTACTACATATACCAGGACTTAACTGAACAGACGGAAAAGATGAATGACATCAGGAAACTGGAGGAGCAGTCCAATGCAATTGTCCAGGAAAACCCGATGCCGATTCTTCTCTGGAATAAAGATATGTCAGTCCGAAAATCAAACCGTGCATTCATAGAACTGACAGGATTTTCAGAACAGGAAGCAGAAAACCTGACAATTGGAGATTTCAGATATATAAAACAGGAAGGAAAATCAATTGCACAGACAATAGAGACAAAAAAAGCAAGCCATGGGGAGGCCATAATAGAATTCCCTGCCGGAACAAAAGTTGTCGAAAGGTACAACATTCCGCTTCTTGATGAAAACGGCATTGTTGACTCTGTCCTGACGGTTTACAACGACATCACATTACTCAGAGAAGAGATTGACAACTCCAAAAAACTTCAGAAGCGTGCTGAGGCATTTTTAAAGGATAACCCACAGGCAATTACCGTGCTTGCATCTGACAAGCACAGGCTTGATCTCAATAAGGAATATGAAAAAGCATGGCGCGGAAGTTATGAAGAACTGATGGCAAAGAAGCTATACGACTTTGATATAACTGTCACGGGCGGGGATGACTTCTACGCATCATACAATACCAAAAGAAAAGCGGTCTCTGATCTGGAGATTAAATGGTCTGATGGTGACATCAGTTACCTGAGGCTCTTTCAGACACCCATCCTTGATGATAAAGGAGATATTGATGTCAACTACTACATCTACCAGGACCTGACAGAGCAGACCAAAGAGCTAAAAGAGATCCAGAAGCTCCAGAAACGGGCAGAGACATTCCTTAAAGACAACCCACAGGCAATAACAATGCTTGCACCTGACAAGCACAGGCTTGATCTCAATAAAGAATATGAGAGAGCATGGCACGGAAGCTATAACGAACTGATGGCAAAGAAACTCTATGACTTTGACATTGAAGTAACCGGTGATGACTTCTATGCCTCTTATGAGACAAAAAAAAGGGCAGTATCCGATCTTGAGATCAGATGGCCGGACAACACCAAATCATACTTAAGGCTCTTTCAGACACCAATTCTTGATGATGAAGGAGAAATCGATGTAAACTACTACATCTACCAGGACAGAACTGCCGAGGTGTCACAGAGCATTTACATGGATCAGGAAGTGGCAAATATTGCAGCAGACCTTGAGGCAATAGCAGCAGGAAAACCTGAAGATATAAAACTTAATGTGGGTGAAGCAGACAGATACACAAAAGAGATCAGGGAACAGTTTGTTGAAATTTCTTCTTCAATCAAAGTGGTCTATGACACCCTTACTGATCTGATAAATGATATTGATACACTTGCAGTAGCCGGCCAGGACGGAAACCTTAATGAAAGATCTGACAGCACAAAATACGAGGGTATCTACTCAGGACTTGTTGAAAATCTCAATAGTCTCATGCAGGGTATCGCAACACCCATACATGAAGCAATGGCACTGTCAGGACATTATGCCAAAGGAGACTTCACAGCAAGGTTTTCAGACGATATAACTGTCAGAGGTGATTTTGAGAGATTTAAACACGAACTTAACAATGTAGGTGAGAACATCTCCGAAAGCCTTGGGGTTGCAAATGATGTCACAAAACAGATTGTAATCAATTCAGGAGAGATCAGCAGGGGAACGGATGAAGTTGGCAAGGCAGCTGAAGAGGTTGCACATACAAGCCAGAAAGCCGCAGATCTTACCAGAAAACTTCTGGAGAACATAGAAGATATAAACCGTCAGATTGCCGACCTTTCAGCATCAAACGAGGAGATTGCCAGCACATCACAGGAAGTATTCAATGCAGCAAACCATGTTGTTGATATCGGCAGGGAAGCTCAGAACCTTGGCAATGATGCGAACCGGAAGATGGGCAATGTAGAGAAGATTGCAAATGAGAGTGTTACTGACATAAACGAACTGACTGAGAAGATTAAGGAAGTAAGTAATGTCGTAAAACTGATCAATGATATAACCGGACAGATCAATCTCCTTGCACTCAATGCAGCAATAGAGGCCGCACGTGCCGGGGAACATGGAAGAGGATTCGCAGTCGTGGCAGGTGAAGTCAAAAACCTGGCAGGAGAGGCAAGGGCAGCAGCAGATTCAATCGGAAGCGTTGTGTCTATGGTTCAGACGAGCAGTGAGAAGACAGCAAAGGCGATAACCTCAGCAAACAATGAGATCGTTGATGGTGTGGAAAGTGTTACAAAGACAATAGGGGCACTGAATACTATCATCAGTAACGCCGGACAGGTATCAACTGATATCGGTGAGATTACAAGGGCCATTGAGGACCAGGCAAACATCTCCAATAATGTTGTCCGTTCAGCAGATATGGGAACAGAACAGACAAAAGAAGTTCAGAAAGAGGCAGAAGAACTCGCTGCACTTGCAGAAGAGGCCAGCGCATCAGTAGAGGAGATTGGCAGTGCAATCCATGAAGTCAGTGAACTTGCAAACAAACTTGAAGCTGCAAACTCAAAGTTCAAATGCTGAGAGGAAAGGAGAAGAGATAATATGATGATTGATGTTGTACAGTTTGAGATATCAGGCGTTCACTACGCCCTTGATATCCACATTGCAAGGGAGATAGTAGAGATGATGCCAATAACTCCGGTTCCGAGAGCACCGGCGCATATTGCCGGCATCATCAATCTCAGGGGGGAGATTACCAATATTCTCAATCTTAATCAGCTTATGGGCCTGCCTGTTGGAGATAAAGCAGAAAACCAGAAAATTATTGTTCTTGTTGCTGATGCGGCAAACGGCTCAAATGTAGGACTGATAGTTGATGACGTACAGAGCGTCCTTCAGATATCCGAAGATGATGTTGACCAGATGGACGAAACAATGTCAAGAGAGGCTTATGTAAAGGGCATTATTAAAATAGGTAAGGAAGAGAACGGAACAAAAGATCTGGTAATCTGGATTGATATCGCAAAGATTCTTTCAGACACATTAGTACAGTAATAATTAAAAAACTCCAAAAAAACCATAAAATTCCGGAATACAACCAAATAATATTTTTTTTTCAGCAACTGCCAGAGAAAGGATAACAGATAAACTGACACTGTCTGAAAAATCTGACTGTGCAGACAAATTCTCAGATTTATCACTGGTGAGCAAAAAGAGTCACCCATGAGCAGCTGCTCACAGATGGCAGATGAAACACAAAATGCTTCATCATGAAAATTAAGATTTTAATTCGTTCTCCTGTTCAGTCAGATATTCTGCGAGATAATCCCAGATAGGCGCGCCCATGCAGTGCCAGTTTGGCGTGCCGTTCACCTCAAGAACAGTATAAGAATTACCATAATCTAAAAGATCAACACCGCAGTAGTCAATGCCAACCGACAGGGCAGCCTGTGAAGCAATATCAGCCATATCCTCTGGGATATCAACGACAGGTACGCCTGACCCGCCCTGATGAATATTATGCGCAAAGGTGTCAGACTCCCTTTTAATAGCACCAACAGCCCTGCCATTAATTACAAAAACCCGGTAATCACAGATATTTTCGATAAACTCCTGGATATAATACGGTGATTCTCCCAGCATGGAAATGTCATCCATCGGATAAATTCCATTGCCGTCATAGCCATAAACCGGCTTATATACAACCTTCTTCTGCTCCCTCAGGAATTCCTCCACCTTCTCCACCGAATCGGTAAATATCGTCTCAGGAGTTGGCACATTATCACGCAGAAGCCTTGCAGTAGTCTGTGCCTTATTGGCGCATATGGCAATTGCCTCCGGAGAATTGACAACCCTGTTTCTAAGACTCAGTGCAGAAATCGCATCAAAATGAATTCCGGTCTGCTTAATCCCGCATACCCAGATGAGATCATTCTCTATCTCACCGGAAAATAAGTCAATGCTGTCAAGATCAAGGTATGAAAAATCCACACCCCGCTTTTTAAGGGCATCTGCTACCATGCCGGTAGAATTGTCATCCGGCGTATCAGTGGGTTTTTTAACAATGCGTATCATGTGAAAAAAGTGTTAATTCAGTCTAATGACTCAATTTGATCAGGGTTTTCAATAGGCTTTGAAAACTTCTTCCATACCTGCTCCCGAAATACAGGGCCTGAATTATAGGTGCAGAACGGTATCAGGCGGCCATCAGGGGTTGCATAATGGATACAGCACCTCTGTACACGGGCAAGGTCGTAATTATAATTGTCCATGAAGTGCATGGTCCCGATAAAGAGGGCGTTCCAGTGGAAGTCCTTTAGTGCATCAAAATCATGCTTAATAAGTGCCTGATACAGCATCTTCCAGAACTCACCGGTCTTTCCGGATTCACTTGATTTTACAGAGTGATGAAGGCCTTTAATTCCCTCTGCAAGAGTTTTGTATTTATTTATTGTCCTTTTATCACCAAGTTTTTCTGCCATCTCAGTCATGACTCTGAAGAATTCATCGACATTTATCATCCTGTTCACCGGAGAAAGTCCGTCTTCGGTTACAAAGGCATATGTGGCTGCACCGCAGTGCTGATGAGCTGTGAAGGTGAACTGCGGCTTTCCGGAGTATGATTCAATAAGCTCTGAAATAGGAACCACGCATGGAACCGGATAGAAATAATCCTTTTTGAGCTTTCCTTCAGTCTGAACCTCTATTCTGTCAAGAAGATCGGGAATAGTAACCCTCTCCTTTACAACATCATCTTCTGAAGCAGCGCCTGTAAATGCCACAGGCTGGAAATTTACGCCTCTTATAACATCAATATGCTCAGCCGCAAATTTTATTATATCTCCTACCTGATGGTCATTCATGCCATTGATGACAGTCGGCACAAGAACAATACCCTGACCAATCTCAGAACAGTTGTCAACAACCTTTCTGCTGATATTGATCATAGGGTTGGTATCCTTTGTAACACCATCAAAATGAAGATATATTGTGGACAATCCGGCAAGCTTTAACTCTTTTAACAGCTCTTTGTTGCGTGAAAGAATTACACCATTTGTTGCAAGCTGTATCTGCTTAAAACCTAAGTCGCGTGCTTTTTTAACAATCTCAACAAGATCATCACGCATTGTCGGCTCTCCGCCTGCAAACTGCACAGCCGGTGCAGGAAGAGGTTTCTGCGCCCTGAGCATTGTAAGCATATCAACAATCTGTTCAAATGTGGGTTCATAAACATACCCACACGCCCTTGCATTGGCAAAGCAGAATTCACAGTTTAAGTTGCACCTGTTTGTCAGGTCAATGTTTGCGAGCAGTGTGGATGATTTATGATTATTACAAAGCCCGCAGGCCGTATTGCACTCCTCAGGAGCCGCTATTCTCTGTGGGTTGTCAACACCTCTGCCAATATACTCAAACTGGTCATATCTTTTATACATCTCCGCATCTGACCAGTATAAATTTTTAAATCTGCCATGTTCAGGACATGTACGGACGATCCATACCTTACCGTCATCTTCAATAATTTCAGCCGGAAGAATTGCACCGCATTCCGGACAGAGTCCTTTTGTAACTTTCAGCACCATGTTGATCTCACAAGTATTATCATATTTATAAGGATTATTCCCACTTATATCCTTTTTTTCATTAATTTTTCTATACCTTATATTTATGGCAATGATACCTTAACTAAATTCATATTGAATTTAATTTCAAAATTGGCTATTCTTATTAAATCGTTATATTATTTATTTTAATAAAGCTTTATATTAGCATATTGTCATTAATTGATTTCATTTATCAGGATATTTTAACAGCACTTTTCATTGCTATGTGGATTATGCTTCCTGCATATATCCCGAATTCAGCCGCGGCAGTATTCGGGGGCGGAAGACCCATAGATTCGGGGAAGAACTTTTCTGACGGAAGAAGGCTTTTTGGAGACGGAAAAACGTGGCGTGGCCTTATTGGTGGTGTATTCTGCGGGATAGTCATCGGGCTGATTCAGATATACCTTCAGGGAGTCTTTGATTTTCAGATACATACTGTTCTCTCTGTAGTGCTCCTCTCAGCGGGCGCACTGCTTGGTGACCTTGTTAAAAGTTTTTTTAAGAGAAGGCTGAACAAAAAAAGCGGGGAAGAGTGGCTTATTGCAGATCAGTATGACCTTGTTGCAGGAGCCATGGTGCTTCTGTTAATCTTTGATCTTCAGTGGATATTAGCAAATATTACTCCGGTTGTCTTCATCTGGATATTAATAGCCACACCTCTGCTGCATAGAATTACAAATATTGCAGGATATATGATAGGAGTAAAGGATGTTCCATGGTAAACAAAATTGCAGAAATTCTGATTGAACACGGCGCGATTGAATTCGGAGAATTCACCCTGGCCTCAGGCGCAAAGAGTTCATATTACATTGATATAAAAACAGCGTGCACAAAACCGGCACTGCTCTCTCAGATAGGAGAGGCAATCTCAGAAAAATTTGAATTCGATGTCGTTGCAGGTGTCGCAGTAGGCGCTGTGCCAATCGCAGTTGCGGCATCACTCTCATCAGGCAGGCCGTTTTGCATAATCAGAAAAGAAGAGAAAGAATACGGGCTTTCCGGAAATATCATCGGAGATGTCAGAGGTAAGAATGTCCTTTTAGTCGAGGACGTAACAACATCAGGCGGGAGTGTAATTTACGGCATAAATTCACTCAAAGATGCAGGTGCCAATATTGATACCGTGGTATGTGTGGTGGACCGTGAACAGGGAGCTGAGAAGAGACTTGCAGTGGAAGGTGTAACATTAAAACCACTTGCCTCTGTCTCCGAACTTTTAAGTAAATAAGACATATTTTTGTTTAGCAGGATGGAAATAATATGGCTATGAAGATTCTTGTTGTTGGCGGAGGCGGAAGAGAGCATGCAATTGCAGAGGCACTCTCGCGAAATGGTAACTGCGAATTATATGCTGTTATGGGGAAGAAAAACCCAGGCATTGCAAAGCTCTGCAAAAAATATCTGATAAACAGTGAGACAGATATCAATGCCGCAGCTGAATTTGCATATAATAATAGTATTGAGTATGCAGTAATCGGCCCGGAAGCACCCCTTGAAGCTGGAATTTCAGACCTGCTTGAGGAGAAAGGGATAGCCTGTATCGGCCCGTCAAGGATGGCAGCAAGGCTTGAGACAGACAAGGCTTTCTGCCGGAATATGATGGAGAAGCACGGCGTTGCCGGGTGTCCTCTGTACAGGGTATTTCATGACGCAGAAGAGGCTGCTCTTTTTATCCGGAGTTATGACGGCGATCTTGCTGTAAAACCTATTGGACTTACCGGCGGAAAGGGCGTAAAAATAATGGGTGAGCATTTCGATGCAGAAGGCGCGATAGAATATATAACAGAGATCGGCGGAGATGTTGTCCTTGAAGAGCGCCTAATCGGAGAGGAGTTCACACTTATGGCCTTTGTGGACGGTACCCACATAGTGCCTATGCCTCTGGTGCAGGATCATAAGAGGGCATTTGCTGGTGATGTCGGCCCGAATACGGGAGGTATGGGATCATATACAATGCCGGATCATATGATGCCCTTTGTCACAGAAGAGGATTATGATAAAGCACTTGCCATAATGGAGGATGTTGTGGCATCCCTCAGAAGTGAAGATGTGATCTACCGTGGTATGCTGTACGGCCAGTTTATGAATACATCAGAAGGGCCGAAAGTCATTGAATTTAATGCACGGTTTGGCGATCCTGAGGCAATGAATCTGTTAACCCTGCTTTCATCGGACTTATGTGATATTGTCAGAAAAATTGCGGAAGGCAGACTCTCACAGTCAGATGTAATGTTTGAAAATAAAGCAACAGTATGCAAATATCTTGTGCCGGAAGGCTATCCGGATTCACCAAATCCCGGAGATTTAATCACAATAAAGGATGCCGGAGAGGCATTTTCATATTATGCCAATGTTACTGAAGAGGATAATAATCTCTATACGCAGACCTCAAGGACACTTGCATTTGTCGGTATGGCAGATACCTTAACAGAGGCAGAGAAGATTGCAGAAGAGGCGGCAGCATCGGTAGAGGGAAATATCAGATACAGAACGGATATCGGCACACAGGAAGTCCTCGATAAAAGAATTGCCCATATGAAAGAGATCAGACAATAGAATCCATCCGGAAATAATCATTCTATATTTTTCCGGCATAAAATTATAGATGTGCATCCCCTTCAGGATCAGCTCAGAACCGGTTTAAAAGTAATTTCAGAATTAATAACCAAGTATTGAACTGAAATCCAGAATATTCACATCATCTTTTTTAGCGGATTCAATATGTTCTATCATCTCTTCGATGATCTCACACTCATTTCTGGGCTGAGCTCCGGCAAGTATATCATCAAGCATCCGGTCCTGAAATATCTTATGCTGAAGTCTTATATCCTTATATCCGACAACTGCAACAAAAGAGTTGCATCTGCTGTCAAAAGTTATGGACAGGATATTTTCAGAATTGACGTATGAATTTTCGAGTGTTTTAAGCCAGACCATTATTAGAAAATACCTGTGAATTATTTAAGTCTCTTTTGGTTTGGCTTTGGTTATCCGGAAAACCGGTAAAAAAAACATTTAAAATTAATTAAAAATTATTACAGGCCATTGAGACCCGGGCAATGTTATTCAGCTATAAACTTTTCAAGTTCAGAGAGCATATAAGCCTGGACCTGCTCTGCTGTATCCCTTGTGCACCGGAATGCTAAAAGCTCCCTTATATCTCCGTCCATATTTGCAAATTTCATCATACGTTTCCTGTTTACAATCTCAACCTCAAATCTGTCGGTGATATCGTAAATAACTGATCTTGGTACTCCCGGTGGGATTAAAACATCAAAATACTCTGTTTTTTCTTCTACCATATTATATACCTACTTTCCTATCTTCATACGCCTCTTCATGATGCACGGCCCGCCTCTGACACCACCCATCGGATTATTAGGTTTCCCGATTGAGGACATACATCTGCCCATAAGTGCTGCGCCTCTTGCAAGGCCGTCATCAACAAATAAGACGTGATCATAAGGGTCACTGTAAATTCCCCTCTCTTCGATCCCGTCCATAATAATTTGTGGTTTCTTACCGGATATAGCCGCCCTTCCGGTAAAGCCGATTGAAGAGTTTTCAGGGACAAGTTTATTCTCTGCCGCAACATCAATGAGCCTGAGCGCCATATTAGCGCAGACATGATCAACAACCTCAGTCAGAATGCAGGAGTTATGTTTTGTGTAGATCTCACTGCCGATCTCCTTTAGTCTGTCAGCCATACTGAAGTTTTCTCCGGCATCGCACCCAATCATTGCAATTTTAGACTCCATTGCAATATCGGCTCTCACCGGAACTTTGCCAAATCTCTCCCTCTCCGGAGGGACAATTCTGATGTCAATTATGTCATGGATCATCTCTTCATAATCTGACACAATGGTATTCTTCTTTTTGGAGAGCGCACACTTTATGCTCTTATCGCCAAAGAGATCGAGTGCTGTTCCGGTATGGTCATTCACCTTACCTGTGCCTCTGACAATCGCATCCGGAATCGCACCTGCAAGCCCGCAGAAATTCCCGATAGTCATGGCAAAAGGATATTCGGCATTGGCAGCAACATCACTGGTTATCCTGCCGTCAAGTGTTGTCCCAAAGTCTATTGATATACAGGGATTTCTGAAATCAACCTCAGTCCACTTTGCACCCTCCTTAATGCCGGCCATTGCAAGTTCCCCTTCCATCTCATTTGCAACCATTTCAACACCGGAAGAACCAATAGGCGGGGACACTCCTGCAACTGTACCGCAGAATGTCAGCTTGTCAGCAAAACTGAACTTCCTGAGCCTTGGCGGGAGATTATCAATGCCCATTGGCGGAGTCATCTTCTTTGGAGGCACTCCTGCTTCAAGGCAGCCGTTGGCCAGAGCAATGACAAAATCACCGACCTGATCGGGTGAGTCCATTGCCGCAACCACACCTGTGCTTCTGACAACAAAATCAAGATCCTCTTTGATTGAGAGGCCGGCCTCCTTATGGCAGCGGATCAATGTATCTTTAACAAGGTCAGTGACTGACTCCCTTGTAATGGGTGTTCCGACAAGTGTCTCACCAAAGATCTCCTCTCCGGGTTTTGGCGGCCTTACATCACGGGACATGCTGACCGTTTTATTGATGATATATGAACGTCCGGTCTCAAGGTTTGTTCCGATCAGTATGCATTTTGTTGTGGTATTGCCCATTTCAACAGAGGCAACGATGTAATATGGCTTGCTTTTGTATTCCGGAAAGTTCATTCCAGCACCCTGTCCCATGGTAGGAGGTTTTGGGCTTTCCACTATATGGGGGGATTTCTTCTTTTTAAAAAATGAAAAAGCACACATAATAATAATCGATTGCCTTTTAGATGAATTAAACTTTTTTCTATGACTCCCCCGGAAAAAATACGCAGAATTTTTGCAGGATATGATAATTGTTCAGGAAACAGGCAGGATTTATTTCCGGAAAAATAAATGTCCGGTTTACAGAGGCATAACTGAAAGAAAGAGACAGAAGTCACTCATGAGCCGGTTGGCCCGCAGATGATGGATGAAACAGAGCACTGATTCTAAAAGCTGCTGTCAGTCATCAGCCACGCTCTCAGCGCCACATTTATTAATCATATAAAAAATAATATCTGGAAGTATTAAGGAGGAACTGAATTTGGTAAAACTTAGCGAAGATATGAAAGAGGTGTACAGGAAGAATATGGAGAAGCTCTTTGCCGTTCCCATGGCAACCACATCAGCAGAAGGTGTGCCCAATGTTGCGCCTATGGCATCTGTCTGGCTTGAGGATGATGAGACCTTCTGGATTGGGGACAATTTCATGGTAAAGACTCTCAATAACCTTAAGGCAAATCCAAAAGTGGCATTGTACTTCTGGAACCCTGAAAACAAGAGATGCCTTCAGGTTAAGGGCGATGCTGAGATTAAAACAGAAGGCCCGGATTATGAAGCCGCAAGAAAGAGAATCAAGGATGCAAAACCACAGATGCCGGCAAAATCACTGATTGTCATTAAGATTACAGAAGTCTTTGAGTGCACCCCCGGAAAAGTTGCCGGGCAGAAACTGCTCTGAAACCAGAGGGCCGGAAAATATATCCGGAAATTCAGAACATTAACCTTTTTTTTCACTCTCTTAACACCGGATAATTTCCGGATGGCTGATAATATGAATTAATCTGAGAGATCGGAGAAGCAGCATTATCTGAACAGAGAGAAAAATTTCATCGTCCGGAAAATACCACTTATTCCGGCTGTAATCCCCGAAATTTTCTCATGATTTCTCTCCGGAAATCTCCGGGTTTGAATAAAACGGCCGAACTGCCGATGTTATGCTTAAAAAAGATTAATTGTTTTTTCTGAGATTTTTGCTCAGTCTTGCCTGGAACCCATAGAATGCAGAGAATCCTTCTGAATCCTTCTGATCCAGTGTTGTGCTGTCAAATGAGACAAGATCATCAGAATATAACGCATCAGGTGAACTTCTGCCTGCAACTGTGACTGAACTCTTGTATAAGATGAGGTCAACTTTTCCATTGACCCTCTCCTGTGTTTTGTCAACAAATGCTGTCAGCGCTTCAAAGAGTGGTTCATGAATCAAACCCATATATCCAAGTTCTGACCATTTTTCGTCCACTGCTGCTTTAAATGACAATTCCTGGCGGCTGAGAACGAGGCGCTCAAGATCACTGTGCGCCTTTAAAAGGACAGTTGCCGCAGGGTGTTCATAGACCTCGCGTGCTTTAAGCCCAAGAATCCGGTCCTCAACCATATCATTCCTGCCAACACCGTTTCTGCCGGCAATCCGGTTGAGTTCCTCAATAAGCTCAATGCCTTTCATCCTTCTGCCGTTAATTGATACCGGAATTCCCTTCTCAAACTCAATTGAGATCTCTTCCGGAGTGTCAGGTGCTTCCTCTGCGGAGACTGTCCAGCCATAGATGTCATTTGGAGGATGGAAGGATGGATCTTCAAGTTTTCCGCCTTCAATGCTTCTGCTCCAGCAGTTCTCATCAATTGAATATGGCTTCTCCTTCACTACCGGAACAGGTATATTGTGCTTATCGGCGTACTCCATCTCCCATTCACGAGTGAGATTCATCTCACGCATAGGTGCAATGACCTCAAGGCCGGACATTCTGAAGATGAAATCAAACCTTAACTGGTCATTGCCCTTGCCTGTGCAGCCGTGGGCAACCGTGAGTGCACCTTCTGACTTTGCGATTTTAACAATCTCTTCGGCAATGAGCGGCCTTGCGAGGGCAGTGCCCATTGGGTAGCCTTCGTATGAACCGTTTGCTTTAATTGTCGGAAAGAGCTGTGTCTCCACAAATTTTTCCTTAATGTCTATTGTATAGTGCTTATCAGCGATCAGTTCGCCTTTTTTTGTGGCACTGATTATATCCTCAGCCGGCTGGCCGACATCGACAGCTACTGTGACAACCTCGTCGTACCCATATTGCTCTTTTAAAAGAGGTACGCATATTGATGTGTCAAGACCGCCTGAGAATGCAAGAACAACTTTTCCTTTACCCATTATAATGTCTCCTGACTCTTTTATGCCCCGCTTCCGGACATTTAACAGAATAATAATCTCCGGCAGATAATGCCGGAATTATGACAGTTAAGGGGCATAAAGGATCTATTTTCTGTCCGGTAAAAATCCAGATAATTATTGTATTTCAAAAGATTAAATTCTATTCTTAAGTATTATCTCTTCCCGTCCGGAAAAACTCCGGAATAGACAGGCAGCAGTTCACACCGGAGATATGCGCCCGGACCGCCGGATATTTATGCGAATATCGTCTATTTAATTATACATATGTCTGATTCATTAAACATAACCGGAAATATTCTGAAGGTGATGGCACTCTTTACTGAAGGTTATGACAGACAGCTGTACATACGGGAGGTATGCGGACTTCTGCCCATCACACACGGCACTGCATATAATATTCTGACACTTCTGGAGAAGAGAGGGATTCTGGAGTCGGTTATGAGGGGAAAGATAAGGATTTTCACCCTCAAAAGAAATAATCAGGCGCAGCACTACTGTGCCCTTGCCGAGAGTTATAAAAGGGTTATATTCTCAGAAGAATTTCCGGAGGCAGACGGGATAATATGCAGAATTAATCCATACCTCTTCGGCCCGTCAGCACTCTTCGGGAGTTATGCAAAGAGAAGTCCTGACGAAAGTTCTGACATTGACATCTTTGTCGCAGGAGATTATGACAGACGGGAGATAATGAAAATTTCACGAATCTTTGGCATAAGAATTGAGGTGAAGGCATATCCGGTCGATCTCTTCACTGAAATTAAAAGGGATGACCCTTTAATTAAAGAGGTATATAAATCACATATCCTGATAAAATGCCAGGATTTCTTTATAAGGGAGGCTTTTTAAGATGGATACAATACTCTGGTGCAAAAAGAATAAAAACGGCCTTAAAATAATCAGTCCAAACAGCAATCTCTCAGAAGCATATTTCCTTAAGGCTGAGGATGCCCTCTCTGCAATGGAATCGGTCACATCTGCGGACTGGAAGTTCTCCACCGGATATTATGCCATGTACTATGCCCTTTATGCAATACTTGTCAAAGCCGGAATTGAGAGTGAGATTCATACCTGCACCATTGAGTGTATGAGGGCTTTCTTCTCAGATTATTTTTCAGAGCATGATACTGAAGCGATGGAGAGAGCCAAGGAACTTAGAATTGATGCCCAGTATTATGTCCCGGAGAGAGCACGTGGCAAAGATATCGCATGGATTATACGTGCCGCACCTGAATTTGTCCTGAAATGCGAAAGAATCAGCCGGATGATAAAAAACAGTGATATTGAGAGGATCAGAAAGACAATTGCATGACTTTCCGGTTTCCGGAACATATCAGATATAATATGCCGCACATAGCACCTCTTATTTTTAGTATGGGTAGAATATAAAAAATAACAGACAGAATACAAAAAATATCCAGGTCAGTTTTGGGATCTCTGCATATCTTCCGGATGCAACCTTAAATAATGGATACAATACAAATCCGCTGCAAAGGCCAACCCCAATATTATATGTGAAGCTTAAGAGGACAATCACAGAGAGGGCAGGTATCATCTCGGTATAATCGCTGAAATTGATCTTTTTTATGGGCGATAACATCATCAGGCCGACCATAACCATTGCAGGGCCGGTTGCTGCGGCAGGTATGGCAGAGAAGAGAGGTGAGAGGAAGAGTCCGATTCCAAAAAGGCCTGCGACAACAACTGCCACAAGGCCGGTTCTTCCTCCGGCAGCAATCCCGGCAGCAGATTCCATAAAGACACCGCTTGTTGTTGTACCTGATATTCCGGCTATGACACTTGCGATGCCGTCCGCAAGAAAGGGTTTTTCAATCTCAGGGAGATTTCCTTCATCGTCAAGAAAACCAGCCTGCTCGGAGACTCCGATGATACCGCCCATGGTGTCAAGAAAGTCCATGGTAAACATGGTCAGAACAACGGCAAAAAATCCCCAGGTAAAAACACCAATAATATCAAGCTGAAGAAAAATCGGAGATATATCCGGGGGCATGCTGAATACAGCCTCCGGCGGAGTAAAGATACCGGCAGAAAAACCAATGAATGAAGTGACAAGAATCCCGATAAGAATGGCACCGCTGACATTGCGAACGTAAAGTACGGCAATTAAGATGAAACCAAATATTGCCAGCATGACAACCGGATCGCCCAGATTGCCGACATGAACAGGGGCGCTCTCAGTGCCGGGTTCCACAATTCCGGAATTAACAAGCCCGACAAAGGTGATAAAAAGCCCGATTCCGGCTGCAAAACTGTACTTGAGACTCTCAGGCACAGCCTCACACATGAGTTTTCTGCCGCCCACCAGAGTCAGTGCCGTAAGCATTATTCCGCTTACAAATACAGCACCGATTGCTGTCTGCCAGGGATAGCCAAGAATACCACAGACAGTGTATGCCACAAAGGCATTCTCACCCATGTATGGTGCAATGGCGAACGGGCGGTTTGCATAAACACCCATTATCAGGGTGCCTGCAACTGCCGTAATTATGGTCGCAACCATTGAAGGGCCGAACGGAATTCCGGCGGCCATGAGTATTGCAGGATTTACAACGATAATGTACGCCATCGTCATAAAAGTGGCAATACCTGCAAAGAACTCTCTTCTGATGGTTGTTCCTGATTCATTAAGTCTGAAAAACTTTATGATGTGATTTTGTAAACCGGAAAACATTCGGGATATTATTTACGGAGTTAAAGTAAAAGAAATTGTTTAAATATGATCCGGAATTCCGGCAGGGAAATTCCGCCTGCCTCACGACTGGATTCAGGAAATAATTTCAGCAAGAATTTTCCTGCATGTGCAGTGGTTGCCAAGGTGGCATATGGCAATCCTTCTGCATATGAACTCTTCCGGCATTTCAGGGAGATCTTTCAGCCTGCTGATATCACCGTGGCCTATGGTGATATGCGGCGAGAAGTTATCTTTGGTAGAATTATTCAGGTATGAACCGGAGTAACCGGTAGTAAATTCAGTAATCTCCTCAGATCTGTTATTATAAACCATATCACGGCTGACACCTTTAAGATATTTTCCGGCAGAAGCTGCAATTTCATTCTGAAGATTAAGGATATTACTGTCCCTTGTAATATCTGCACCTGAGACTGCTGTGCCGGAGTCGGTCTCTATAACTGCAAAGCCTGAAAATGATGCACTGTATGGAAGAAACCGGCCTGAAAATACTGAAATTGCCTCTTTTAACGGCTCAATATCATCATAACTGATGCCACCCATAAGCAGTGAGATATGCGGCAGGCAGTCATCCGGATTTAACTGAATGGACCTGTCGCCGGAATTTTCAGTCAGTCTCTGATTATAATGAATAATTCTCTCTGAAATCTCATCCGGAGGCAGGAGAACTATATCAATTGCAATGTTTTCTGTCATAATATTTACACCAAGAATCAGTACAGAATGACATCCGGCATTATTTATAAATAGCCCTGCCCCCGGCAGTTATCCGGAAAAGTGCAGGGAAATACCGGATAACTTCGGGATGAACTGCCCTGCACTCAGCCTATGAATTTCTCAAACCTCTCTTCCGTTGCTCCGCATATAGGGCATTTTTCCGGCGGAGAATTCCTTGCAGCGAGATAGCCGCAGACTCTGCATCTGAATACCGGACATTTTAACTTCAGCTCTGCCGGGAATGCCCGGATATCTCCGGGTTTAATCTCACCTTCTGCCTCTATTTCCTGTAATCTTCTGTCAGGAATTATACTGACACCCATTTTTCCGGCAGCTACATCCTCTGAGACATAAAGACCACAATAGCAGCATCCATACTCGCCGACATCCCCATCGCGATAATCGCATGGACAGATAATATCCAGATTATCTTCTTTAGGTCCTGTTACAAGGCGGCAGGGGCATGCTTCATATCCATATCGTTCCTTATTAATCAGCAGACTGTTTATCAGTTCCATAGTAAACTCTCTGTCAGGATTAAGGCTGTATCCGACCTTTTCTGCCTTTGATCTCACTTCATTAAATTTCCGGATAAGATCAGGACTGCTGCCGGAATTTTCATCAGAATTACCATTCATAAACAAAGCGCCTCTGATATTTCATCCAGCCTTGATCCGACTATGACCTTCTCACCGTTAATTATTATTGTCGGAAAAGAACCAGCCGGATTGAACCTCTTAACTTCCTCATAAATCTCATAGATCTTCTTCTCCTCAAGAAGATCAACAAAGATATAATCAAATGCAATGCCTGAACTTTTCAAAAATTCCTTTGTCTTTTTGCAGTGAATACAGGTGCTTAAGGCATATAGTTTTACATCTCCTGCATCCTTCCCGTCAACATGAATCCATTCCATTTTTCTTCACCTCATCAATGCCAGAATTATATCTTAAAAATAAATAAACTGATCACCTTCGATTATTACCATTGAGGTATTTTTCCGGAAAATAACTGCCACAATAATCTGTACACCATTTCTCATCTGTGGAATTCAAAAACACAGCCATAATTATTTATGGATTAAAATCAATCCCTCAATGATGGATTATGGCTTTTTTTAATGAAGATATTGAGACAATGCCGAGGGCAGACCTGGACATTCTCATTGATGAGAGGGTAAGAAATACTGTGAGATATGCTGCTGAAAATTCATTATTCTACAAAAAATGGTTTTCTGAACATAATATTGATCCACTTTCAATAAAGGAGCATGAAGATTTAAGAGAACTTCCAATCATCACCGGAGATATAATCAGACAAAATCAGCCGCCCGTAACTCCCCACTTTAATTTTAAAAGTGTAAGCTGCCGGGATGTATATACCATTAATGAGACCAGCGGGACAAGCGGAATCCCTAAGTCCTTTTTTTTAACATGGGATGACTGGAAGAGATATTCTGAGAAATATGCCCGGATTTTTGTATCATATGGCCTTGAAAGGGGAGACAGAGTTGCAATATGCGCATCCTACGGCATGAATATCGGTGCCAGTGCGATGACGGTGGCCGCAAAAAAGATCGGCCTGACTATAATTCCGGAAGGAAAATGCACATTCCCGATAAGGGTCATTGAGAGCTATAAACCTACAGCCATTGTCGGCAGTGTCTTTAAGCTGATCCGGCTTGCAAAGAGAATGGAGGCAGCAGGGCTTGACCCGAAAAATTCCGGCATAAGAAAACTGATTGTCGGAGGGGAGAGTTTTGCACCGGAATCAAGGGCATACCTTGACAGTCTGTGGGGCTTTGACACCTGCAATTCATATGGAAGCACTGAAGGGACAATGTGCGGGGAGTGCACTGAAAGAAGCGGGCTGCATGTTGCTGAAGATCTCATTCACCTTGATCTCTATGACCAGACTCTGAACAGTTTTGTCCCGGACGGAAAAGAGGGAAAGATTGTCATCACAACTCTTGTGCCGCAGGGTGAAAAAGCCGGAACAGTGCTCATAAATTACAATACTGATGACATTACAGCTGTTACATCAAGAGATCTCTGTTCATGCGGAAGAACCCATATGAGGATAAATAACCCAAAGAGGGATGCAGAAAATTATTACATATACAGTGTTCCGGTCAACAGGATTAATATTGAAGCTGCTGTTTTTTATCCGGAAAATATGCAGGATCTGACAGGGGAGTATGAAGCCTTCATCTACAGCGGTGAAGATCCGGATGAGACAATACTGCGTGTATCTATGGAATGTGAGGATGTGGGCAGATGTGACCGTAGGCTGATTAAAGATAATTTCACTGAAAAATTCCTGAAGGAAGTTCCGGATTTAAAACTACAGTATGAAGAAGGTCTCTTAAAGATCGCATTCAGGTTTACTGAAAAAGGCGGTCTTGAGTTATACCGGCTTAAGGCCCGGCCAAAGAGAATTGTTGACAGAAGATAAAAGACCCGCACAATTATTAGAACAATGCCAGTTATTAAGTAACATAACATACACATTAAAGATGATCTGATAGTCCAGAATCTAATTTAAGAGAATTTCTGGAAAATCCATAAATAGCATAAATGAGGGATCTGTCTGAAGAAAGAATTCCGAAAATCAGGAGATGCAGGCTTTTTTTCAGGCATCAAGGGATATACAACAGTTATAAATACGGAAAAAGAGGCCGCTGAAGTAACAGCAGCAGCCCCGGCTGTAGAGAAGGTAACAGAAGTACCTGAAGTAACAGCAGTAGCTCAGGCTGTAGAAAAAGTAGCAGAAGTACCTGAAGTAACAGCAGCCCCGGCTGTAGAGAAGGTAACAGAAGTCCCAAAAGCAATAGTATCAGTTCCGGCTATAAAGATACACGGTATTGACTACAGAATAATACTTTTTGGTGCGCTTCTGCTGATTATGCTTGCCATATCCGCATCAGGAACGATATTTGGAGACAATTCTGATGAGCCAGAGGCAACAGACGTACTTCCGCAGGACAACAGTCCAATAGCAGAGGCAGCAGACAACTCCACAATAACCAGGATTTCATCTGCTAAAGGAGTAGCAGACAGATTCAATCTGATTTATGAAAGACCGGAAGAGAGCATAAAAAATTCGGTTGAAACAGATGCCATAGTGTACAATAATACCTTTGCAGCTACAGTAGCATCATCTCTGACCTATGAAAGGGACAGTTATCTTGGCCCCGGCAAATATGCAGAAAATTTCAGCATAAAAGTGATTGACCTAATCCCCGATACCGAGATAATCAATACAGAATATCTCGGGCACGAAAAGGGAATAATTATAGATGTCAATTACAACAGCGGAGACTTAAACACCCTTCAAAACACCATCTGGACATACGAGGTAGACGCAACTCAAATATTCACCGATATATTTGAAAGTGATTACAGTAATGATGTCGCATTCCTCTTCATTTCATTTACTGACACCAGTGGAAGAGAAGGAGATGTTGTCTTTAAGATGGTAGCAGAAGATGCAATGGAGTTCTCCGAATACCCCAAACCCGGATATTACGTAGAAGCTGAAGAATGGACTGACTTTAACATCAGCGCAGATACAGGGATAAAAAATTATGAAGACCCTGCAACTAAATTTGAATTTACTAATAAAAGGGATTACTCAGATAAAGTAGAGGTTCTGAATAATATCTATACCAAAGAGGAAGTAAAAAGTTATATTGCCGAAACTTCCAAGAGCCTCAGTGATATGGCATTTAAGATTATGGATTATGCAAATGATAAGGACTGGCAGAATGTAGGCAAATATTCAGAGGCCATGACTGATAGCATTTCTGAACATAAGACTAAATTAAATGAAGGGATAATGGATGATGAATCTCTTTATTCAACAATAGAAAATGCAACAGATGCATATGAAATATACAAAACAGCGGCTATGAACTTCTGGTATGGCTCATATTATTATGATTCAACGAGGATTATTGAAGGGGTGATGGCATTTCAGGATGCTGTTGCAGCTATGAATGCTGTCAATGAGGAACTTGAAATAGAAGATATTGTCGATGAGGAGCGTCTCTTCTCAATTCCGGTTCCGGAGATGCTTCCAAAATCATATAAACTGACTGAAAGCTACGTGTACAGGGACAGTTCCGGTACAAATGATATATCAATAAAAATTGAAGATTTCAAGACGGTATTTTCATACTATACAAAATCCATAACGGAAGACGGTCCGCTTGTTAAGGCAGATTATGGGAAGAAATTCTTCGTAGTTACTGTGGACATAACCCATATGGGATATCGTGGTGGAGGCACTGACAATGTCAGGACACCTTCCAAATCTGTATTTAAGCTGAACTGGAACAACCAGATATATACAGATTCAACGCCTTCTGATTATATTGTAAATATGGGCATTCCCTACAGTACGAAATCACTTGGCAGAAGGGAGCATTTTGAATCTGTTCTCCTCTTTGAAGTGCCGGAAGAGTTCTATGAAGAGAGAGCCTATATTGAGGTCAACCTTGGCGGTACATGGGGCAAACCGACATGGGACTTTGAGATGCTTGGAAGTTGAGGATAAACACTTCCACATCATAATATTATTTTAGCAAATATTCTTTTTCCCCGGAAATCTGACAGGCATGCAATAACTTTACATTCATTGTCACTCTTTGACCATTGAGTATGATGAGCTTTTATTGTATATTCCGGCTGAATTGAACATTAATTCCGTTTGATCCTGAACACCTCAATCCAACAGGGTAAAACAATGCGTCAACCCCGGTTTGCTTTTTGGGCATTTTTAAACCGGCGGTGACAGGAGCGGATAAATATCCGGAGGAGATCGCTGCAATAAATAATACGCACTGACCATTTACACTGACAGCAGATATGTGTAAAAAATCATTAAAAGTGATCCAGTGAAATCACCGGAATCGGTAGCTGCTGTTTAGTGATATAACGTCTAAAAAATAGTGAAAATTATCTATTGAATTAATCCCTTCTTCCGGTCAGGAGAAGAATTCCGGCAAGAATACCTATAAATGCAGGTATCAGTGCAGCTGACATGCCTGATGCCTGAGTGGGCGATTCCTGCTGACCGGAATAATCTGAACTTCCTGACTGCCCCGTAGTGCCACCGGAAGATGTCTGGCCGCCATCACCGATTATGACAAGAGCATACTGTCCCGTTGTGTCAATATCAGTTTTGACTGCATTTCCGCTGATCACTGAAGGCATTATTGTCCAGTCATTTCCGGTATATTTTACTAAAAACGGACGAAGAACTGATGCCTGTGAGGATATGCTCTCATTCATCCTGATTGTCAGTGTAGCATCCGGGCTGAACTTTGCAGATGAAGGTGAAATTATGTATCCTTCAGAGACTGCCTGCCAGTCAGACGGAATCTCTTTTGGAGTTACTTTTGTGATAAACACCTGCTCAGGCACAGCGCCGGAGATTGCATCCTCCCTGAAGAATACCGTTGCAATGCCATCCATGGATGATGCCTCGTCTGTATTAACTGTTGTTTCAGTTGGTTCTGCTGTTGCAGATGAGGTTGCTTCTGATGTCGGTTCATCATCTGATGAATCACGTGATGAATCAGAAGATCCACCTGAGGAAGGAACTGCTGTCGGTGTTGCTGTCACAGGAGGCTCTCCAATAATTATCTCTTTTCCTGTAACCTCCGAACCGTCAACGAATATGTATATCCAGGCACTTCCGCTCTCAATTCCGGAAAGACCAAAACTTATAGAGCCGCTGGTTGGACCTGTTTTTATTCCTTCAAGCTGCAGGGAGATGTCAATGTTCTGATTATCTTCATCTGTTTCACCGAAAACTCTCAGTGCTTCGATGCTTCCTGCACCTAAATTGTCAAGACCCTGTGAGAAGTCCACAATTTTATCGTCACCTGCAATATACTCAATACTTTTAATTGAACCTCCGGAGGTAGCCTTCAGTCCGGCACTGTTCACCGGTTCTGCCTGGACATATACTTCCGGGTCTGACATTGAGAAAGGAACATTTACATTGGTAGCTTCAAACTGAAATGAGGTCTCATTTCCTATACCAATTACAGACTGCATTCTAAGAGCAAAAGTGCTGTTATCATTTAGGTCCTGAAAACTTATTGTGACCGTATCCCCTTCATCAATATAATCAGGGCTGACTGAAACTGACACAGCGGACGCAATTCCTGTAATCATAACAAGGAGCAGAATTATTCCGCAGAATATGGATTTTTTAAATTTATTCATAGTCATTTCTCTCAATTAGGTAATTAATTATAATATCTTTAAACTTTTATCTAAACATATCGCTGTATCAGTTGGAGCTGTCTGAACTACGGATTAAATTTCCGGAATACAGATCAATAAAATAAAACTAAAAAAGAAAAAAAGTTGAGTTTAATTTTGTTTTAAATCAGCTGTTAGAACCGCCGATCTTACCTTCCCTGTAGAGGTAGAAGACAGCACCTGCGACAGCTATGATTACTACAATAAGTAATACCCATATCCATCCGGGCATTCCTTCACCAGCAGCTGGTGTTTCCTCACCGGCTGGTGTGACGGCTCCTGTAGGCTGTTCTGTCGGTACAACCTCTGCTCCCGGAACTACCGGTGCAGACGTTCCTCCGACTGCCATGAGTGCATAGTAGGTGAAGTGCTCTACTTCTCCTATAACCTCACGGGTGTTTGGATTTATGTATGTCGGAACTTCAACCCAACTCTTAGAACCTTCATCATAATATCTTACAGAGAAGACCTGGCCCGGATTGAGGGCATTGAACTGTGCTTCTGTAAGTTCAAACTTGATGTCGATTGAAGGTGCAAATGTTGCTCCTGCCGGCAGACAATCATAGACGAAGTCGCCGAACTTGTAGAGTGCACCGCTGGTTCCCGGAGTTGCTCCGGCTGAAGACTGTGTTATTGAAACTTCAGAGAGCGCTCTTCCGTTTGAATCAAGTGCCTGAACACCGTTTGAGAGGAGAAGCTGTGCTCCGCCGTCAGCTGAAATAACTTCGAAATTACCTTCGACCTGACCAAGTGAATCTGTGATCAGTTCTGCTGAACCAACAGATTCATAGGACGGGACTGTCGGGCCAAATCCGCCGGAGTAGCCACCGCCGGATGTGCCGCCGCCGGATGGGCTTGGAGGCACCGGAGCCGGTGTTGGTGATGGAATTGCAGATACTGCAACCATTGCAAATGCTGAGAAGCCGTCAGGTGAATATGCTCTGAATTTCATATCACCGGATGGAGTCAGACCGAGGTAGGTCGTCGCAAGGAACTGGCAGGTTCCGTTGTCAGCCTCCCTCATGATGGTTATAGCACTTGTTCCGCCATTCGCATTGACCCATGCCGGACTTGCGGTAAAGGTCAGATAGGAATCTGATATCTTATCAGTTGCTGTCAGGTTTTTCTTTACAATATATACTGAATACGCGATTGAATTTATGTTGTATCCCGCATTCGTTGCTACTACACTGAATTTAGTTTTTGCAGCATCACTGGTTCTGTTGTAAACTGAAATGTCAAACACTGCATTTGGATTATAACCGGGCATTGTACCGTTGAATGTAAATGTTGCATTACCAACAGTTCCGCCAATTATAGTTGTAACCGGAGCACCTTCAAAGCTGACACCCGTTACGTTACCAATCCAGTTTCCGCTGGAGGGGTCCCAGGTAAGCAAATCTATCGTGATTGTCACATTTATGCCAGCGTTATTCAGAATAATAGTGTTACCGACTTTTGTACCGTTTGAAGCAGTCTGATTAAATGTAAGCTGCTGTTTCCCGCTAACTTCTTTAACTGATGTACCTGGGTCCCTTAAAGTTACATTCTCTTCCTTATCCGGCTTTACCGGAGGTAAATCAAGTACGGTGATATAGTTAGTACGTGTTAATGTATCACTTAAAGCTCCGTTTTTGACAGTCAGAGTTACAGAGTAAGTTCCAATCTTTACGTATTTGTGTGTCGGATTCGGAAGTGTAGAAGTATTACCGTCACCAAAGTTCCAGTTCCATTCACTGGCATGAGTTGACGCATCTGTAAATACTATTTCCTGATTAACATATCCATTCAGAGGTGTTGCTGTGAAGTTTGCAACCGGAGGTGCCACTGATAGTGTCACTGTTGTTTCGTTAAATGATGTTACATTGCCGTCATTCTCAACCATCATGTATAGACGGTAATTTCCGGCCAGCAGTCCTGATGTCGGGACATTCAGTATATTTGTTGCACTGTTTTTGCCTGCATAGTTAAAGTAGCCTTTTGAGACCCAGAAATTGGCTCTTTCACTTGGCTTAATGAATGTCTGGTTGTTATCAGCAACAAGATATGCCGATTCAAGTGATGAAGTACTCAGTGTCGTTAAATTGACTGTCATATTACCTGTGTAGGTAGTCGGATCAATTTTAACAAGCGCTGCTGTCATTGCATCACCTGTAATTGTGGAACTGACAGTTATGTCTTCTCCAAGATAATGCGGACCACTGGATGAAGTTAAAACTCCTGCCTGCTGTTCAATGACAAACGGAGTTCCTGAAAGAACAGAGAACCGGTTATTGTCCATACATATAGCAAGCATCATGAACTCTCCTTCTCCAAGATAGTTCACTGTAAGGGGTTTATCTTTAATTGATGTAGCTGTGGCTGTATTAAATCCGGATGAGAGATCAAAGGAATTTGCCACGATTGTTTCGGCCATATCTCCACTTATCACATTGATAGTACCATAAGCAGTATGTGACTTCACTAACGTACCATTATCATCAACTGCAAAGACCTCATAGCCATACTCCCATTCACCAGAAACTGCATTTTTACTTCCTCCATATAATCCAATTACATTCTTATCAAGTGCCTGCATCAACTGAGAACTAGTCATTGATTTCGCACCGGAAGGATCATTTAGAATGCTTTTAACAAGAGAACTGTTGGTCTTTGCAACCAATATAACAGCTTTCTGAATATAAGGCATCTGAACATTGAAGTTAAATGTTCCTGTAGGCCCCTGATAAATATCAACTTTCTCCGGAAGTGAACCGGCAATGATTGGATCATCCTTACGATCATCAAGTGTTACATTACTTCCGCCTGTAACTGTCTTATCAAATTCACCAAGAGTCGGAGCGGTAATCTGATCATTTGGTCCGCTCAATGCGAAAACATTTGCATTGGTAAACACATCATACATCGAGAGAGTTGAGAGATCAATTCCTGCAAACTTTCCAAGACTTGAATCATTGAAATACGCAAGATAATCGTTGTAAATATGGAAAGAAGCACTTGTATTTACATTTCCGGCAAGGTCATTTGCGTATGCCATATCGTTTTTGTTACCATATGTCATCTCAATTGGAATAATTCCAACCGAACTCTTAGAAGTGTTGTAAACCGTATCTATCCAGACTTTATCAAGATTCGCATCCTCTGCAGTATAATAAAATGTCAGATCCTCATTTGCCTCCGGGAATCCATCCCCGTCTGAGTCCTGTATTTTAGTAACTGTCACAATTGGAGGAGTAGTATCCTTTGTAAAAGTGACTGTTGCTGATTTTTCAGGAAATGGATCAAGTGAACTTGTTCCGTTTACAACGATCTCATGTAAACCGTCAGCAAGTACACCGTATTTAGTATAATTAAGTGTGATTCCACCATCTGTTGCAGTACTTGTTGGATCGAAATCACATGAAGCAGTGACATTTACACCATCGATGAACATCCTAACAGTTGTCTTTGTAACCTTTACAAATCCTGCTGCAAGAACCGGATTTGTAGCATTTGAGTAAGAACCATCCGCAGGAGTTTCCGGCGAGATAGTAATACCGGCCTGCGCTACATTGACATAATGTGTGCTGTTACCTTCGTTTCCGGAGTTATCCTCTGCACTTACAAAGACCGGAACATCTTGGCCAAGAGGGACATTGGATATTGTTGCAGTCACCATAAACCCATTGTCAATGGGCGTAGTAATCGGTGGTGCTGTTGCATTACCTCCCACGGTAACTACAATCGTGGACTCATCAACACCACCAACATCAGTAATGTTTGCAGTGACAGTTATATCCTGACCAACCACAGCACTATTTAATGGAGAAGTAATGTTTACTTCCGGAGGAATGACATCATTGGTCGTAAAGGTTCCATCTACAAGAGTATATTGGCCTTTAACATTGGTGGGTACACCATTTTCCTCAATAACAAACCTATCACCATAGGAAGGGTCAACTGAAATAGCTGTTGACGATCCATCATGAACTTTTGCGTTACATGTAAACTTCATGACAGAATTATTCCCACTTAGATAATAATCTGACTTGAGTCCATAGTTGGAAACAATATAATAACCATTCTCCGCAGGTGCATTTAATAAAGGATTTTGCTGATTGTAATCATTTCCCCATCCAGTACTCTCAAAATCCAAATTGGTCACATTCATAACCGATTTATCCCAGATAATCTTAACCACATATGAGCTCAATAACTCTGAATTATTGAAAGAGAGATAAATCTCAGCACCAGCATCTCCTGTAGCCGAAGAAACCTGCAATTCCTTACCTGCCATTGCATTACTTCCCAATATGGCAGAAAAGACGAATAGTAGAGTTATAACAAATTTCAATCGTCGATTATACATCATTTAAATCACCATAATTTTATACCAATATGTATCTTTACCTATTATTAAATACTATCACTAATAATTATCTCAGTTTTCCTTTATAATGATAAGTGATATTATTAAGCCAACCAACATTAAGATAATATCAATTGGACTTTCATTTTTCGCTTTTCCTTCACTTTGTTCCTGATTTACTGAAATCTCAGAACCATTATCCGGAACACCATCCCCAGTGATAACTTCCAAATCAATTAATTCAGAGTTGCTGACATCAACATTTTCATTCTGATTATCATCCCTTATTTCTTCATCCATCGGAGTTTCCGTTGGAACAGATGTTAATGCCTTTTCATCAGCAAATTGACTTTCCTGATTATAATCATCATAATACTCCTGATTTGTTGAAGGATTTGATGCTACTATTTCCTTACTCCCCGGAGCAACATATCCTGATGAAGAAGGATAAGGAACTGGCGTTGGTGTTACAGTATACTTAATTTCAACCGAAGGGTTTGTAACCTCAATACTCTTCCCATTATTGTCAAATAATTCTCGAATAATTATTTCAATATTATCTGAACCCACATATTCCAAAGATGCCAGATTATTAGATGCTGGAGTACCAATGGAATACGCTGCAATTATTGCATATCCATCATCATTCTGGATATTTATAGCACCAGCATATGGTGATAGTGGTTCAAGACTGACAATTTTAGTATCCTCCGTAAAGTTCAGCTGAATAGTATAAGCTGCAACATTATTATTTCCCTCAGACTGAAAACTCAGATAATAATTACCATTATCACTGCTAATTTCAACAGAACTCCCGGCTACCGGACCTACAAAAAAGGCAATAAGAAATAATAAATATATATATTTTTTATCCATATCTTATTCCTGCTTTAATAAATAATCCTCATTCCGCAGATCAACCATGTATTGAGCAATATTTTGAGCATCAGAAATACTTATTCCACCACTGTTATCAACATCACCATAGAATTTATCATCCTCCGGCAAAATTTTGATAACATCAACCATATATTGAGCTATTCTCTGAGCATCAGAAATACTGACCCCACCACTATTATCTACATCTCCAAGTTTTCTTCCATTGAAGGTAAACAATATCTGATCTATCTTAGATGTATCCACACCATCAAGGCTATACATTCCTCCGATTTCATTTCCACTATATGGTCCATTCCAGTCTGTGCCATTGTAAACCATTACATTGACGCTGTCATTCAGATTAACAGTTCCAATAGCACGTGTCAAAGTTGGCATTTCAACTGAAATTGTAGCTGTACCTCCACTGCTGGCAATAGTCGAGTTGAAGCTCTTCATTGCCGCTCTTCCGGCATTCCAGTGATTTACACTCGTATTGGACGTTGTATCATCAACCTCCGGAGGCATCATCTGCATCTCATCTACTGCTCCTTCTGCCTGCGCAATAAACGGAACTGTAGTATCACTTGCAAAGTGAGCTGTATATGTCACTGATTCAGATGGTTTCACATTAATAGTAGTGTTCACCCATGTTGAGCCATTATTAATTCCAACTGAATATAACCCCTCAACCATTTCTTTGTCAATCGAAGTTCCGCTTCCACTTGCCACATCATCTATGTAGTAATTTGCAGGAACAGGAATGTTGTCACTATCTACCGCTGCAAGAGTAATGTTACCATATCCTTTCACATAGGTATTTCCGGAACCAAGAGCCATCCAGGTATCGTTGTACATCGGATAAGCACGTGATTCTACAGAGACATTACCTGATGTTCCAAACTTAAGAGGCACATAGTAAGACTTTGATTTTCCTGCAAGGACACTCGGTACTGCCTCGTCATCAGAACCTGGATAGATATACAGTTTCTTCGTGGTTTCGTTGAACATGTGGGTTATGTTTACTCTGCTGCTACCATTCACATAATACGCTGCATCCTGACCCATCGCACTTCCGGTGAAGTTGACATCATTGTTAATTGAAATCTCAATTATCATTGTTGTCTGATTGACAGAACCAACCCTATCATTTTCAATAGTAAATTTAACGTCCCTTGAATCTCCCTCTACAAGAGTGTAACCCTCATTCTGAGCGCTCACATTAAGAGCAAAGTCTGTTGCAATTGGGTCTATGAACTCCTCCGGAATTCCGGTATCATATGTAACACTCTCAGGAACCTGCTCGAAACTGTCAATGGAAACACTCAGTTTCGCCTGATTGTCAGGATCTGAATCAACCTTATTGGATATTATAATTCTTCCTGTACCATCTGAATCACCGTCACTAAATGCATACAGAGTATCTATTTCTGATGAAGTAAGTAGATGAGTTATACTGTATTGACTATTATCAAACTTAAGATCCTCTCCTTTCCATACTGAATCTTCGTCAGGATTGAAAAGTTCAACATCAACTGTAAAGTCAATCGCAGCATCAGGAACAACCTGAGTCAGGGTGTTTACAACCGCAGCACTGGAGCGTGTACTTCCCCAGCCACCACAGTACGACCTTCCGGCACGGTTTCCGACAAGATGTCTTACTCCTCCGGCTATATATTCACCGTTTACGTCCTCGCCTGCTTCGTATAGAGCAAGTATGGCATTTGCTGTTGGTTCATATGAATACCATCCCCAGCTACGGCCCCAATAGGAATCTCCATTAGAATCTCGCTGTCTCTGATCTTTTATAATAGTCACAATCTCATCAACAGTACTGTTTATGTCAGTTGAATTACCAATGCCAAGGTCACGGATTGACGTAAGACCCATAATTATACATGAAAGCGGCTTAGTATCTTCATCTGAAGTATATGTGTAATTAAGCATCCATATCTGAGCTTTGTCAAGTGAACTCCTGACTTTGATCTTCATACCGTCATCGAGATACTTATACTCTTTTGCCAGATTTTCAGAGATGTCACCAGTCCACTCAAGCTTATCACATATATATCCATAACCTGTCCAGTAACCCTCACTATTCTGTTTCTCTATAAGCCAGTTTGCACTCTGATTAAGATCAATCTGATCCATGTTATCCTTAACATTCCAGAAATCAGGATCATCGTCTTCCAGCAATTCCGTAATGACATAATTCGGATAGAGTGTATAGAACATAGACGGTGTTGACCAACGTCCATTACCCCAGGCCCATCCACCGGAACCATCTCCGATATCACCGATCTGCTGTGCATTATATCCATCCGGAGGATTCATCATGTCAAGAGCCCTCCGCATTGTAATCTGAACAGTTTCGTTTATATCATCCGTTAAAGCTCCTTTGGAATCATAGTACTGTTTCACACGAAGGGCAATAAATGCAGGACTCATGACCTGCTCAGGACATCCATGCGGATAACCGATTATTGAATCCAGTCCCTGCAGTGTCCTTCCTTCAGCACCGGCACCAAGATAGATAGTGACATCCTGATTATCTGATCTCTCCCTCTTAAATATCTCAAAATCAAGATACTGATCAGTCGTTGTATCTGTTACAACAGTCGTATTCAGAACTTTGATATCAAGATTCGGCTCTCTCACTTCTATACTTCCGTTTACGAACGTTTCCTTACCCCTTGCTTCAAGAGAGATAGTGTAATTGAAATTACCAAGTTCCTTTGGTGTAATATAATACCACTGGATATAGTTCCAGCCACCATTATATCCATATTTCTGGATATTCTGAGGATAGTATCTATGCAGCTCAAATACCGAATTATCACTCAGGTCAACCGGAGTACCGTCAGAGTAGAATATACTTAGCGTACCATTAACTACTGCTGCCTGATTAGCAGTGAAATATGTACCAACTCTGAACATTTCATTTATAAGAACAGATTGATTGTACTTGTAATACCAGTCCCAGTTTTTCCTGTTCTGATCTGTAATCTCAAGATTATAACCATCAATAAACACGTCACGGGATGCCTCATTCGCATCTGTTTTATCATCACCGGAAATTGTAGCATTTAATGCATATGTACCCTGTGCTGCCGGCTTCCAGGTATCAATCCTGAATGTCCGGGTTGCATGACTGTCAAGACTTATTCCTGACATCTCCCAGATCTTGTCATCGTTTGCCGTCAGGTTTGCATCCAGTGTAACCGGGTTTGACCTCTGGTTCTTAACTGTAACAGATACAGTCTGATTCTGTCCCAGAGGACCTCTTGGAGAGCTAAACAGTGATACTGACGCATCCGTCTCATTCACCTGCTTAAAGAAACCCTCATATATCTCAAGTTCTACATACTTGCTTCCGGTTGTCATCACATATGATGATTTCATAGAGCCAAGAACAGAAATTCCTCCGGCATCTGACCTTGCAATCATCGGAATTGTCGCAACCGGAGTATCATCAACAATATTCACTCCGCTTCCTGTGATGATGAACCTGCCATATTGTGATATAACTGTCACACCGGACATTGGTATTGCCGGTGATGAATTAATACAAACTGGTGAATCATACGTCAGTATTACTTCAAATGATGTAATTGGAACACCATCTGTCAGATTGGTAAACGAAACAGAGACATCCCTTGAAGACTCAGTATCACCATCTGTAATCTGAGGCAGTACAACAGTTACCGGAGAGTATGAACCATATGTATCCGATTTCACATTATTTTCATAATCTGTTTCAGCTTCTTCTCTGTCAGAATTGACCTCCACACGATAACTGGTTTTAGCACGACCAATATCAATATTGTTTTTGACAGTAGTCCAGTTTTCACCCGGTTCAAGACGTGGAATATCAATGATACTTGAAACACCGTTAAATGTGAAATTCAGTTTTGTCGGAATTGCATAGACATTACCAGTGTTGT
Source organism: Methanoplanus endosymbiosus (assembly GCF_024662215.1). NCBI lineage: Archaea > Methanobacteriati > Methanobacteriota > Methanomicrobia > Methanomicrobiales > Methanomicrobiaceae > Methanoplanus > Methanoplanus endosymbiosus. The sequence continues at coordinate 2,879,050 of NZ_CP096115.1, read as the reverse complement.
TCACTCCATATGTCAGCTTATAGGTACCGGGCAACACAGATACTTCATCAATGATTGTTGTATTACTGTCACTGATTCCTTTTACAAACTCCATCTCTGCAATAGGGACAAGATCAGGACGGGTTATGTAGGCAACAGTTTTATTGTAATTATTATCCTCATTAACCTCTCCTATATCATTATTGATATCTACTCCAAGACCAATAGTATAATCGCTAAGCGAAAGAGTGGCATTAGATTTAATCGTCAGCTGGATATAATCTTTTCCGACTACCTTTTTAGCTTCTGTTTTTCCAAGATAATTTGGATCAGTAATTGCATCTGCATATATAGTAACGTTCTTACCCGGATCTATATCCATAGTAATATCCAGTACCTCTGTTCTGTCTTTAAGTGTCGCATTAATCTGAAAATCAGTTGTAACAGGACTATTTCCAATGTTCTCAATGACCATAGTCTGGACAACTCTTACAGAATCATTTGCAAACTTCTTAATATACTTTGGAGGATCAATTAAATGACCTACAAGATCCGGTTTTTCAGACGGTTTGAGCGTAATAACACCATTTTCAACAGAACTGAAATAACCACTTATTGTTACATTATCTCTTGGTTCAAACCAGCTATCTCCATATGTTATATTAAACGGAGTTTCTCCTGAGCTTGCTGTTGATTTTAGCCTATAATCCAAAAGCGAAGTCCAGGAACTGGTATCCAGACCAGAGAGATTACCAACATCTGCATAATATCTTCCTGCACTTAAAGAATAATAATCAATTGTAACTCCTGCATCCGATGCAGTAGCGTTCAGGACAACGGACTCTGCACTTAACACGGAAGAATTCCATTCCGTAGTTACGTAGCAACCGGAATTACTACCGAAATCTCTAATCTGAAGCGGGAATACTTTTACAGAGCCAACCTCCAGATTTCCGGAAGGTGCTTTTGCATCACCACCAAGTGATTTACCACCACCTGCTGTTGTTATCTGTCCAGGCACATAAACATCAAATTCTTTGTAACCCCCTGCATCTTCATAATATGTTCCATAATGATAACTAATATTAGCAGCCCCTGCCATTTCAGTAGGTGTAAACTCTATATTTACAATGTCCTCCGAAACAGCATCTCCTAAACCACCTGGAATTCTCACACTGAATCTAGCCCAGTTTTCATAGAAATCATGCTGTTCAATCTCTAAAAATTCCTCAGGAATATTATTTAATTCATTTCCATTCAGTTCTTCAAAAGAATATACTCCATTTCCAGCACGAGCATCTTCAATAATAATACCAGACTGAGCCGGGATGAAATCTGTAATTGAAACATACCTGCCATCATAAACCAAAGATACATAAATATAATTTGCACCTGTGATATTAGCAACCGAGAGTGGGAAAGAGCCAGTTAAACCAGAACCCAGAGTTCCTGAAGGCGCAATAATAGTTCTTTTGTCCCTGATATCAACCCGACCATCAGTAACCTGATCAAAGCTTACAGGATCAAATTCCTTACTATATTCAATTGATGAATTATCAAACTTAACTTCAGTAGTCTCTCCACTGTCACCTATTGCAGTGAAATAAATGTCAACTACAGAGGTATGGATATAATCTTCAACCGTAATGCCATCACCATTAGTAACAGCAACATTTACAAACCCGGATTCATTGTTAATGTTTGCATACACTTCTGAACCCGGAATGGCACTATTGGCCGAAACATTGTCAACTCTAAACAGTGCTTTGTCAAACGTCAGGTTGAAATTCAGACCTTCGGCTTCATTCAGCCCGGAAACATAGACAGAGACAACCTCTGTACTTCCAGACGGAATAACAGCACTATTAACACCTATTTCTGAATAGGCGCTTACTCCTGCCACAAGCATGAATAAACATACCAGCAGCAATAGCGATACCGTAATTTTTTTCATAAACTTTTCACCTCATTTTTAAAACATAACACTCATTTTCTTCTAACCAGTCAAATCCTCCGGTTATGCCCACCGGGACTTAATTAACCGTTTAAGGAAACCTAATTCAGACATAACACAGCATACCGCATTATGCTTAAGCCGCCAGACCTCCACTTGGATTTACAGCGTTTGCCGGGCAGATCTGCGCAGCAAAAGTAAACTCCCCAACCCAGGAATTTACAGCTTTTCTGTAAATTAGTTATACGTGAATAATTCATATTAATGTTATAAATAATTAATTCTTTCAGATAAAAAACAGCATAGATAATAATATTAAAATGCCCGGAGATCCGGAGAACAACAATTCAAAAAAAGGGTAGTATTTTAATTATTTCCTTTTGGAAATTACCACAGCAACAAAAACAACTGACAGAAGAGCTGCAATAACGCCAAAACCAGGCGTTGAGGCAGGCCCTGTGGATTCCGCTTCAGTACCTGCATTATCAGTTTCGGTTACATCCGGAGTAACAGCCTCTTCTGCCGGCTCATCAGAAGTTACATCGGGCGCAGCAACTGTAGGCTCTTCAGAAACAGCCACAGTAGATTCGGGCGCTGAAGTTTTTACAGCTGTAGGAGCATCTGTAGCTGCCGTTGTCGCAGCAGCAGTATAACTGATATACCCACCTGAAGAGGACGAAGAGGAAGAAGTCGGCGCAGCTGTTGCCGTTGCAGCAGGTTCCGGTGAACCATCTATCACAGAATCAAAGTCATGCGGCAGGAAATCGACACTGTCAGACCATTCCGGATCAGTGATAATAACTGCGGTGTCAGCCGGATCAATGACACTGAATTTGACATTTACAAGCTCAGAAGCTTCCTCAGCATTTATAGCACTCGTTGTTATAATCACAAATTTTGTTTTTCCGGCAGAATTATCAATATTTTTGGTGAGACTGGCCCCGGCAAATCCACCGCCTATAGATGCACTCTCAACAGCAAGATTATCTGCATTGTATTCAAGCAGAAACGAGACTCCGGACACACCCGAAACGCCCGAAACTGTCACTAATAATGCGCCATCCTCATCCGGACCTTCAGCCGGAACCGAGATCACACTTCCGGCACAGGCCACCCCTGCAAGCATAAGTGCAAGAATGCAGAAGACAGACATCTTAAATTTAAATTTCATCTTATTCTCCATTAAATTATAAGATATAGAGACACACAAATATAAACGTTTATTAATTGAACTGATCATCCGTAATCAATCTGACAGACATAAACCCCTTTTCACACGCTTTTTTTATCAAAAGAACCAATAACTCACCAATGAAGTATGTCATAACCGGCGGAGCGGGTTTCATCGGCTCAAACATTGCAGAAGCCCTCTCCTCAGACAAAAGCATTGAAATCATCATCATCGATGACCTTTCATCCGGAAAGGTGGAGAATATTGAGATCTTTGACGATAAGAAAAATATCTCATTCATTAATGGCACTATCACCAATTCCGATCTGGTGGAAGAGACAGTAAAAGGAGCTGACGGCATATTTCACCAGGCAGCCATTGCATCGGTGCAGAGATCGGTTGAAGAACCGGATATGACAAACGAGGTCAATCTCACAGGCACACTCAATGTCTTAAATGCCGCCCGGAAAAATGATGTCAGAAAAGTGGTGATGGCATCCTCAGCAGCAGTGTACGGAGACAACCCGAATATGCCGCTTGGTGAAGATGAAAAGCCAAAACCGATGACACCATATGCAGTCCAGAAACTTACCGGCGAATATTATGCAGAAGTCTTCTCTGCATTATACAACATTTCAGCAGTTGCCCTCAGATACTTCAATGTCTATGGACCAAGGCAGGACCCAAAATCCCCATACTCAGGGGTAATCTCAATATTTTCAGATAAAATCTCAGCCGGAGAGCCAATCACAATATACGGCGATGGCCACCAGACGAGAGACTTCATCTATGTCGGCGATGTGGTGCAGGCAAATCTCTCAGCAATGGGGCTTAAATCGCAGGATGGCCGATTCAGAAAGGGTAAAGGTGCATCAGGCGGCGTGTATAATGTCGCAACCGGAAGAGAGACCGATCTGCTGCAGCTGGCCTCAGCCCTGATGGTAATAAACCGCAGAGAGGTTTATATTGACTTTAACGAGAGGCGGCCCGGCGATATAAACAAGTCACTTGCCAGTGTAAAAAAAGCAGCAGCCCCTTACGGAGAAGGCGGATTTGGATTCTCTGCAAAAACAGAGATAAAAGAAGGCCTGTTAAAGCTCAAAGAATATAATGAGAGATATTAGAGGATGAATCAGATGAAATCCGGATTTTCAGTCTTCATCAAAAAGCGGCAGCCCGCTGAGCAGCTCATCATAGTATTCAGATGAACGAAGGAGAAGAGCAGCGCGCTTCATTGCCTTACCCCTCAGCTTATCAACATCCCCAAAGATCTGTCCGGTGCCGTCATAAGGCGATGAATCCTCCATCAGTGCCTTATAGACACTCTCAGATACTGAAGTTAAGACACCTGGTTCATCTCCGGGATCAAAATATCCCGCTTTTTTAAGATTATCACCCATATGCCAGAATGTACCTTCACTGCACGGCAGATTTTCAGTAAATTCAGACTCTTCATCAGCAATCTCCCCCCTGTACTGAAGATCTCTCACCTCACCGATAACCCTCTCCTTATCCATCCCGGCAAGAGTGAAGAGAATCATTGGATCCTCATCCAGCTGTTCTGACAGTATGAATAAGACAGCAAGGGTATGTTTGCATATATCAGAACCCACCGGACATGAACACCATGTACTGAGTGAAAACCGGCTGTCAGGTACAAGAGTAAACCCGGTATTCTTCTTAATATCACGGTTAAAATTCTCAGTCAGATCTCCGGATAGCATCCTTAAAAATAAAGTATAATTTTCATTTAGATACTCCACAAGGGCCTTTTCATGACCGGAATTTTCATCCGCATAATCAAAGTCAACAGTAACTTTGTATGGTGTTCTGTCACTCCCCTGCACATACCCGGTAATTTTGCCTTCATCAATCTTAACTGAGATTACCTGACCCTTTCGGGCATAATTTTTACCCCTCGATATATAACTGTCATAAGAATGAGGCAGAAAACCTTTCTGAATCCCCTGTGACCACCAGGAAGTACCAATGTCGCCCCTTTTGCTCTTTGCAATAAGCCCGCCCTTAACACCATACGGCTTTGAGGGGGTGTAGTACCAGCTCATAACAATTCATCCTCCTCAACTCTGAGAGTTATTATATCCCTTATCTCATCATTGGAGAGATCAGTAAGCCACTTATCCCCGGAAGTCAGGACCTTATCCGCAAGATCCTTCTTTCTCTCAATCATTGCATCAATCTTCTCTTCTAAAGTTCCGGACGAGATCATCATACGCACCTGAACATTTTTATCCTGACCTATACGGTATGCGCGGTCTGTTGCCTGTGATTCAACCGCCGGATTCCACCAGCGGTCTATGTGGAAGACATGAGAGGCAGCGGTGAGGTTTAAACCTGTTCCTCCGGCCTTCAGGGACAGAATAAATATTGCCGGACCAACAACATCCTGGAAACGGTTAATCATAATTTCCCTCTGGCCCCGGCTTACACCACCATGAATAAGATATACCGGCACCTTCGTCTCAGCTATAAGATAGTCCTTTAAGAGAGTTGCAAATGTTGCATACTGCGTGAAGATGAGAGCCTTCTCATCATTCTCAGTCACCTCCTCAAGCATCTCGACAAGCCTGTCAAGTTTTCCGGACTGACCTTCCTTTAACTTTCCCTCTTTAAGAAAGAGCGCAGGGTGATTGCAGATCTGCTTGAGGCGCGTAAGCGCGCGCAGAACACGCCCTTTTCTCTCTATGCCGGAAGAGTCTTCAATTTCACCAAGCATCTCTGCAACGGATGCGGCGTACAGTGCCGCCTGCTCTTCGGATAGCGGGCAGAATACCTTCATCTCCATCTTGTCAGGGAGGTCCTGAATAATAGTTTTATCAGACTTAAGCCTTCTTAGCATGAAAGGACGTATCAGCCGTCTCAGTACTTCACCGGAATTTTCATTGAGCTTAGAGTCACCATAAATAGCTTTGAAATCCGTATAACTGCCCAAAAATCCGGGGTTTAAAAAGTCCATTATAGACCACAGCTCCTGGAGACGGTTTTCAACCGGAGTTCCGGTAAGGGCAACCTTCTTTCTGCCGTTAAGTTTCCGGACAGTTCTGGACTGTTTTGTCCTGTGATTTTTAATATTCTGGGCTTCATCAAGAACGATTAAATCCCACTCTATAGCTTCAAAGGCTTCAGCATCACGGGGTATCAGCTGATATGTGGTAAGGATTATTCTGTGCTCCTGTATGACACTAACAAAATCCTCACCCTTACACCTTCTAATACCATGATGTATGTACACATCAGCTCCGGGCAGGAAACGGTTTATCTCCCTCTTCCAGTTGCCAAGAACTGACATAGGCGCAATTATTAATGTCCTTTTTGTCCCGTCCGGATCTGATGCCAGATATGCTATAAGCTGTATTGTTTTACCAAGACCCATATCATCAGCAAGGCATGTCCCGAATCCAAATCCAAGCATGTAAGAGAGCCAGCAAAGTCCCCTCTCCTGATACGGGCGAAGTGTGCCGGTGAATGTATCCGGCGGGATGACCTGTGGCATTGTACCCGGTTCGCGTATAGCAGCGAGCATCTCACCTGCACGGCCACTTGCATACACCTCAGTGTCATCCTCTGCATCCAGGCGCAGCATCTCTGCGGTGCTGATTTTGCCATCCGGAAATCTCTTTTTTAAACGCTCGATCTGTAATTTGATCTCATCTGCGTTCAGCCTTACCCAGTTGCCCCGGTATTTTATCACCGGAATTTTCTGCATGACGAGATCTTCAAACTCTGCCGCGTCCAGTTTTGTACTGCCAACGGCCACCTCCCAGTTGAAGTCTGCTATTGATGACGCTGAGAAGTCGTTCTCATCGTCAGTCTCAACTGAAACCTTCAGCCCGGCCTTTTTGGCAGGCTTCTTCCACCATGACGGGGTTTCAATGATAAAACCATTCTCTTCAAGTTCACCTGAGTAATTCAGGAGCAGATCAAAGGCATCGTCTGCCGGAAGAATGACCGGCTCTCTGTACATATCATCCGCACTCTCCTTTAAGAGCGGATATATCTCAGAACCTTTGTTAATAGATTTTAAATATCCGGCCTTTGAGTATTCTGATATGGCAGGGTCGCTCCAGAAGTCATATGTGGAATATATCTGTGAAGAATCACTTTCAGACTGAAAACCAAATGTGAGCAGCCAGTCTGAATAGATGTTATCCGGATTATTGCTCACCCTGATAAGCGGTATGAATACATCCTCCAGAGACTTCATGAGTTCATTCTCATACTCAATCGCTTCTGATTCAGCCAGTTCAAGATGTGGCTTCATGACGCGCGCAAAATTGCCGATCTTATATTCTTCGGATGTGAACTGATCCCTCTCACCTTTCAGATATTCGATAAACTGCCTGTCCACAGAGGTTTTATGGCTGACTCTCTTCTCCTTTCTGTTGATGCCGGATTTTGGCCCGAATGACTGACCAACCACTGCTTTTATCACAGAACTGATGAATGATTCAAAGATTTCTTTGGGTTCTTCACCATTTAAAAAGGCAACCTTTGGAACTGAATTTTCAAGCAGGGTGTAGTAATTCTTCATCGCATAGCCGAATTTAACCGGCATCCACCCGGTACTCAGGGTATTTGGGTAGTCGTAATGAACTTTTGGTACTATAAGCCCTACGGATGAGATGAATAAGATGTACAAGAGGCATAATCTCCAGTATTTTAGTGAATCACCGGCAGAGACTTCTGAATCCTGATTCACAGATTTCAGGAGGAAGAAGAGATCTTTTGATTTTACAGATAACGTGGGAACTATGAATTCATATGTTTTGTAGTCTTCCGGAATCTCTTCTGAGGATGAAGAGGGTGTGCCAGAGTTATCTCCGGGAAGCATTACTGATGAACTTCCGGTTGTGACAGATGCTATGGTATTTGGGAATAACTTTTCAAGGGAGATTATCAGGGTTGCAATGCCCGCAGCGAATGGATGAGGGACATTTTTCTTTCGCATTCTCTTTGGTTTATATTCTCTCTTTGTGAAGTCCTCGCCCCAGATTATGAGGGAATCCTCCTCCCTGTCCCAGAATGCGTGCAGGATTATTTCTGGTCTGATTTCTGTTATGATAATATCTTCTGTTGTATCCATGAGGGTTCTCCGGAAGTCTGATAATATGTATGAAAGGCCCGCCTATTACTGAATATCAGGTTCTGCGCTCTTCAGGATAATGACTTTTTTACGCGCGTGAAGAATATATGGGAAATTTTCCATTATTTTACTCTGAAGAGAGATTCTGCGATTATGACCTGAAATGTTAGAGATCTAAAGCAGGGCCGGAATTTATTGATATATTATTTATCACAGATACGTAAAACAGGTTCTGTTAATGATCTGTTTATTGCCGGAATTGATCCGGGATTTCGACCTGCCCGCACAGAAATTTCATCTCTGAAGAGGCACGTCACGGATTTTTCCTGTACCGTCCCCTGATATCGGAGACAAAAGATATTCCGGTCGCAGAAACTTTTATCTGGGAGGAAGGATTAAGACAGCTACCGGGTTTTAAGATCAGGCATGAAAAATCTAATACTTATGTAAGACATTAATAATTGCATAGCCTTTAGGATATGGAGATTTAATGGATAAACCTGACACATACGGCATAAACAAACTTGGAGACGGAGGGAATATTTTTAAGAATGTTACCCTTGGCTTTCCCTCAAGGGAAAATATCGGCAAAGAGAATTTTACCGGAGTTACCATCGGGGACAACTTCACATTACGACCTGGGACCGTTATTTACAGTGATGTTGTAATCGATGACAATTTTTCATCCGGACATTCAGTGATGATTCGGGAGAAGACAACAATCGGGAACAATGTATCTGTCGGCAGTTCGGTTATCATTGAAGGCAACTGTACAATCGGGAATAATGTCTCACTTCAGAGCCTTGTGTACATACCTACAAATGTGGTAATTGAGGATGATGTCTTCATCGGCCCGAATGCAGTACTTACTAATGACCCGTATCCTCCACGCGGAGGCATCAAAGGTCCGGTGATAAAAAAAGGTGCCTCAATCGGTGCCAATGCAACGATTCTGCCCGGAGTTGTAGTCGGTGAGGGTGCACTTGTCGCCGCCGGAGCGGTTGTGACAAAGGATGTGCCGGCAGGAATGCTGGCTGTCGGTGCACCGGCACGGTTTAAGGAGATGCCTGAGGGGGCCAGGAGATGATTCCGGTCGCAAAACCCTTCATCGGGGAGGAGGAGATCGAAGCATTTGCCGGGGTAATAAGATCAGGCATGATAGCCTGCGGGTCTGTAGTATCTGAATTTGAGAAGGAATTTTCAGAATTTATAGGTACAAAAGAGGCAGTTGGCATCAATTCCGGAACTGCGGCACTTCATGCGGCACTTCTTGCACTCGGAATCTCCAAAGGCGATGAGGTGATTGTACCTTCTTTTACCTTTTTTGCAACTGCTTCGGCAGTCAGTCTCTGCGGTGCAAAACCCGTCTGTGTGGATGTAGATAAGCAGACATTTAATATATGTCCGGATGAGATTATGGAGAATTTATCTTACCGGACAAAAGCTGTCATCGGAGTTCATCTCTTCGGGCAGGCTTTTGATCTGAAGCCTGTTATGGAGATCTGCAAAGATAATAATCTTCTCTTAATTGAGGACTGTGCACAGGCTCACGGTGCAGAATATAAAGGCAGAAAAGTCGGCTCTTTCGGTGATGCCGGATGCTTCTCATTTTATCCAACCAAAAATATGACCACCGGAGAAGGGGGTATGATAACCTGCAATGATTCTCTGTTATCTGATAAGATAAGAAGAATCATCAATCACGGACAGAGTGAGAAGTACTTACATACTGAAATAGGGTATAATATGAGAATGTCCAATATTGATGCAGCAATCGGCAGGGTGCAGTTTTCAAAGCTTTCAGTTATGAATAGACTCCGGCAGAGAAATGCTGAAATATTTAATTCAGAGATTGTTCATGATGGAATTACAAAACCCCGGAATAACCCTGACTGCCTGCATGTGTATCACCAGTATGCAGTTTTGGTTGAAGAAAAATTCCCGATGAAAAGAGATGAATTTATGAAATATCTGGAAGAAAAAGAGATAGGTTCAGCAGTTCATTATCCTGTTCCGGTTCACAGACAGCCGGTTTATGTCAATATGCCAAATCCTAAATGTCCTGTGGCTGAGGATTTAAGCCAGAGGATTCTGAGTCTTCCTGTGCATCCGGGTGTGAGTGAGGAAGAATGCAGGTATATCTGTAAGGTTATCAACGAAATTTCCGGATGAAATGCCGGATTATTATAGTATAACACTGAACTGAAGCAAAATATTATACAAAAAGCCGGTTTTAATAAATACAACAGAGGAAAAGTCCATCTATGAGCAGCAAAATTAAAGGTCTTCTGAAGGCCAGAGGGCCGATTAAAAAGATCGGGGTAATCGGTATGGGCTATGTCGGAATTCCGGCGGCAGTGCTCTTTGCAGATGCACCGGAGTTTGATTATGTCTATGGATTTCAGCGTGATTCAAAGACTTCCGGATATAAAATCGATATGCTCAATGCGGGGGAAAGCCCGCTTAAGGGTGAGGAGCCGGGGCTTGATGAACTGATTAAAAAGGTCACAGGCAATGCAGAATCCGATGGAGATGGGAAATCTTCCGGAAAATCTGTTGGCAGAAAGAAATTTGAATGTACTTCTGATTTTTCCAGGCTTTCTGAGTGTGATGCCATAACCCTTGCAATACAGACACCATTTAAGAGCAGAGAGGATCTCATCCCGGATTTTACTCCATTAATAATGGGCCTTAGAAATGCCGGCAGGTATCTGACTCCCGGAACTCTTGTGGTTTTGGAGTCAACCATTACACCCGGAACAACTGAAGGAATGGCAAGGGAGATCCTTGAGGAAGAGTCCGGACTTGTTGCAGGGGTTGACTTCTGTCTTGCACATGCACCTGAAAGGGTTATGGTTGGAAGACTTCTGAGGAATATCCGCGAGCATGACAGAATTGTCGGCGGGATTAAGAGCTATGGCGCAGACGGAGCACTTCCGGACGGTATGGATTCACCGAGCACAAAGCGCGCGATGGAACTCTACGGCCCTGTGCTCACCAAAGGAGAGCTGATTCCTATGAGTGCAACGGCTGCCGAGGTCACAAAGACTGCCGAGAACACCTTCAGAGATCTCCAGATCGCAGCTGCTAACCAGCTTGCACTCTACTGCGAGGCCATGGGAATAAACTTCTATGATGTCCGGAGAGGTGTTAACTCCCTGAAGGGAGAAGGCATCACAAGAGCAATGCTCTGGCCCGGTGCCGGTGTCGGCGGCCATTGTTTAACGAAGGACACCTATCACCTGGAGCGTGGAGTTAAAATTGTCAACACGGAATTAGGACTCAATGCAGGAACAAAAGATTCCCGCATGTCTCCCGAACCTCTTGACTTCCCTGAAGGAAAGGAATCACTGTATGTTCTTGCCCGGCAGATAAATGACTTCATGCCCCATCATATGTTTACCCTGACAAAATCGGCACTAAGGCGTGCCGGAAAAGTTTTAGAGGGGCCGGAAAACGAAATCAAAATTGCCCTGCTCGGATGGGCCTTCCTTGCCAATTCAGATGACGCAAGGGATACTCCGGCAGAGATATACTACAGGCTCTGCAAAGATGCCGGCGCAGACATCAGCATTCATGACCCCCATGTTCTCAGTTATCCCGGACTTGACGAAGGTGACACCATCTCACAGGACTTTGATGGAGTCATTGCCGGTGCTGATGTCATCGCTGTTCTTGCCGGACACAAGGAATATTTAACTTTAAAACCGGAGGAAGTTGCCAAAAGAGTAGGAGTGAAGTGCCCTGTAATTGTTGACGGCCGGAATGTTATTGATCCGGATATGTGGATTGAGGCAGGTTTCATCTACAAAGGCATTGGGCGTGGTGATAAGAATGTTCACAGGTTAATTTTATCCGGACAGCACATATCCAAATCTCCGGAAATGAAATCATAATCATAATTTTTCACAGAAAAGCTGAGTTATTTGTCCAATATCATTGATGATTGATTCATAATTATCATATATTTCATCAAGTATCAGAGAGTCATATGCATGAACAACCGCATTTCTAAAACCATTTAGTCTTCGGATGGCATTATATTCATCAGGACCAATAAATCCACCATCAAATAAAGCAGCAAATTATTCATAATCTCTGACCTTCTGACTTTCACTCATGCTTGTTTCAATAATTATAGCTATGTCAACAAGTGCCTCAATGGCTGTATGAAACAATGTATCAGTTGACATTTCCATAACCATTGAAGGAGACTGTGGAATAGTAAATAATATCTCACTCCGGAGTCCTGTGTACATTCCTGCCGGCACGGTAATCAAAAGATGATATCTTCATCAGCCTTAATGCAGTAATTACAGATTTGTTTCATCTCCACATCTGTCCACAAAGATTAATGAAGAGAATACTCCAGTTGCCTTTTCCAATAGTTTTTGCCCAACTGAACAGGTCCGGGCAGGTCGCAGCGTGCTGTCCGGCGGGTGCCAAAAGATGATTCCGGTTGCAAAACCCTTTAATCGATGAAGAGAAAATAAAGGCAGTTTCAGAGGTTATAAGAACAGGAATGATAGCCTCAGGGTCTGTTGTCTCAGAATTAAAGAAGGAATTTTCCGGATTTATAGGAAAAAAAGGGCCACATCAACCCAGGAAACGCAGAACTGCATGCGCATGAGAATAAACTCAGGATATAACTGTTTTTCAGATACCGGCAATCATAATTCAGACTTTAATACCCGCTCTTGCCAGTGCATCTTTTATAGAGACAAGTTCCTTCCTGATCTCTTTGATTTTCCCGGCGTAATCCAGTCTCTCAAAAGTTTCTTCCTCCCGATCGCCTCTTTTAATCTCAAATTTTTTAAATTCTTCTTTTGCTTCCTGCCATGAAACATTGCATTCAGTAACATTAATTGGATATTTTGTTATATTGATTCGTGAAACAAAAGCCTGAAGTTCCTCTTCACTTCCTTCAGCGACAATTTCAACTTTGCCATCATCGAGGTTTTTAACATATCCTGTAATATCCCGGCAGAAAGTTTCCTTCTGGACAAAATCCCTATAACCCACCCTCTGGACATACCCGTCAGCGATGACCTGAACCCTCTTCATTAACTGCATAATATGAACTGAAAACATAAATAACTTATTATAGCTGCTGTTTTCTGCCCAAATATAATCATCCACATAAGGACGCTGTCTGAAAAAACAGTGTTGACTGACCATTATTAATCATCACTGAAAATTCCGACAGTTCCGCTGACGGTTCAGCCGGATTTTTTAGTGGTGCGTAAGCAGAAAACTAATTTTCCGGATTAAATGAAATGGATAAGCAGTAGACATAATGAATAACCGGACATCTCCGGATTTTCAGACATTACCCAGAGATTCAATAGCCGGAGATTATTTTAAGGTCCTTGAGAAAACCTATATAACTATAAAATAATTATCTGCATAGAAGAATTTCATATGTCATACAATCACCTTCGATACACAGTAATGATGGAAAAGAATGAAGATGGAGGTTATACTGTAACAGTACCATCTCTGCCCGGATGTATCAGTGAGGGGTCAGATTGGGACGCAGGCCCTGGCAAATATAGAGAAGGCCATTGCCGGTTATATTGAAGTTGCAAAAAAACTCGGTAAGCCAGTTCCGGTTGAAGTAACTGTCACAATGAATACTGCAAAAGCCGGAATATGAAACTTCCACGAATTTCCGGGGAAAAGGTCGTTAAGGCACTCAAAAAAGCTGATTTTGAGCCTGTGGGTGTCAGAGGGAGGCATCACTATTTTCATAACCGGGAAAACGATGTAATTGTAACTGTCCTTTGTCCACTCAGGTGAAATTCCTGCACCAAAAACTCTTCAGTCCATTATTTATCAGGCCGGACTTACAACTGAAGAGTTCCGTGAACTCCTTTGAAGAGGTAATTGGAAATTTACATCCGGGGTGTATGTCAGTATTTACATCTGAAACTGGTATAAATATTCTATATTCCGGAAATATCAGTTATTTTAGAGAGAGCAGATCTTTTAAAAGAATGTTTATCGCGTCCATATCCTCAACTGAACATCTTCCGGTATTTCTGACAAAACGGTTTTTAGAGAGGGCAACAATCTGAAAGATCAGTGCTGCACTATTGCAGGAAAGCCCGTTTTGTGAACTTTTTTCTAGCCATGGCTGTATGGGAATGAAAATGCTGCCTGAGTTGTTGTGATTGGGACTACAATGGTTATGCTCCCATGTGCAACGGCAAGCACTATGGCAGGTCGTAGCCCGCCCTGTTCGTGCCCCCGTGCGTCGGTGAGGTCTACAAACCAGATATCTCCTCTCATTCTTTGCATTTTAATGCCTCATTGACTGAATTCCAGCCAGCTGCCATTTATTCAGCTCGGTTTCGAGTGCTTTCTTCTCATCTTCGGTGGGGATAAAGAGGTACTGCTTTGCTCTGTTGATACCTTTGATAATCAGTTCGTTGGAATAGAAAGATTTCATTCTCCTGACTGTCCTGTATGCCTGTTGCGGTGGGTTGTGCATCTCGAAGGCCAGATGGCTGTAAGTCGCCCCGATCTCAAGCAGGGCGGGGTTTTTATTAAAGAGGCCGGTAAGTTCAGCAATGTAATCCACTTCGTCAGGTGATAGTATGTCCTCTGTTTTGCACCGGTAAAATTCATCAGCATAATGGTAGTAATCCCACGCAAAGGCTGGTGAGTAGGGCCCTCTGACGTAGAGGTGAAAAGGGTACTTAAATGTGATTCCCTTCAGTTTCAATAGGTAGATGATCTTTTGAGCGATGAGCCGGTGTTCAAACAGGTTTTTTTCCATCTGAAAATCTGCTTCACGAAAGCCAGGCAATTGCTTTGCTTCTATCGCTCACAGGTGTCACCTTCACATTCCAGGAGTTTGCAGAGCCAGTTGCGGACACGCTGCCATTCAGTCAGTCCTTTTGGGGTTATAGCATAAAGTTCCAGTTCTTCTCCTTCGAAAATCACTTTTTCGCAGCGGAGATAACCCATTCCTGCAAGTTTTTTCAGGTTTGTATAGGTTGCGCCGTCGCTCAGATTCAGTCCGGCCTTAAGTTGCCGTGCTGTGGCTCCATCTTCGCCAAGTTCAGAGAGTGCCCACAGAATTTCCAGGCGTATCTTTGAGATGAGGCTGCTGTTTAAGCCCTCTGATTCTTCCACAACGGAAATAAGATTATCTGGCATGTTGACTTTCAACTTTAAGTATATGTTGTAGTATGAGACAATAAAGAATTTGCTGGTGATTATATCTGAAGATAATGTCGTCATCGGACCAAATGCAGTATTTATTAATGGCCCGTATCCTCCGCACTGTGGCATCCACGGCAGCAGTAAAGGCAGTATCAAAAGCGATGTCAAAGATCCGGTGATAAAGAAAGGCGTCTCAATCGGTGCCAATGCAAACGTTTCTTCCCGGAGTTGTGGCCGGTGAGGGTGCACTTGTCGCTGCCGGTGCTGTTGTGACAAAAAATGTTTCCGGCAGGAATGTTTGCAGTAGGTGCATCGGTAGGGTTTAAGATGCCGGATAGATATAAGGGAATATTTCCGGTTGGAAACAGTCTGGAAAATATGATGAAAAGTCTCCTTTAAACATCACTGAAAAGTCTGAATGTGCTTCTTAGGCACTACTTATTTATCTCCCGAAGTGAATATAATTGCGTATTAAGGGTGAATAACATGTCTATATTCAATGGAGTTTATAGCCTAAGGAAATTTGTAATCTTTACAGTTTTGGCAATATTTGTTTTAACCCTTGTTTCATTTCTTTCAACCAAAGCTATGGGAATTTTAGCTGGTATTGGAGTTATTGGTCCAGGAATAGTTTTAATGATTTATATATTGGATCAATATGGAAATTATCTCCTTATGGATTCAGGGTATTATATGAGCAAAGAAGAAATGGAAGAGTTTGGAAAGAAAAAGCTGATTAAATCACCAAATATCCATAAAGATCATTAAATGGAGCATAATTTTGAGAATTGGTTAATATTGCATATGGAGGATATACATGGTAAATAAGACATTAAATGAGATCAGAATAATTGGGTTTGAAGTCCTGGTAAAAAACCTGGGTCCAAAAGACGCTGTAAGGTTTATTCAGAGTTATTCACATGGCAGTGGTAATTATACAAAAGACCGGAAAAAATGGCTGGAAAAAGATTTTGATAACGTTGTATGGAGAATTATTAAAAAACGTAGTGAATCAGATAATGAATGATTTAGATTGTGGTAATTACAATTTATAATATGACTATTTTTAATTGCACTCGCAGGAAATGTCACTCTCGAAAGCATTACATAGTTTATCAACCCGGTAACTTACATCTTTGATCAAGGATGATGGTGGGGGGTGCACCTGTCGCTGCTGTTGTGACAAAAGATGTACAGGCAGGAATGTCTGGCTGTTGGTGCACCGGAAAAAGGTCTTAAGGAGATAGATAAGGGAGCAAGGGGGAAATAATTCTGGTTGGAAACGGTCTGAAACACCGATGAACAGTCAGCTTTAAGCACCACCAAAATATCAGGCTGTGCCGATTGTGTCCGGAGCAGTTAACTTTGGAACTACTGATTATCTTTATGGTATATTGTCAGGAAAACTATGGTTTCGGTTTCATAGTCATAATAATATGATAGCCTGAAAGGGGGAATATATAATTCTCTTGTACCTTTCCGGTTGTATTTCATAGGTTTGCCAATTTCCGGGTTTTCCAGGATTTTTATAATCTGTTTTTTTACTTTCGTTTTTACCTTTTGATCGTTTATCTTCCGGATTGTTTTTTCGAAGAATGGATCATAATATACAGTCACCATTCATCGAGTCCGTCAATAAATTCCTGCTTATTCTTCTTAATGAATGTCCCGTTACTGTACTGATTAAATGCTTCCTCAGTTTTTTTTGCAAATTCTAGATCAGCTTCAAAATTACTGTCCAGATCACTCACCTTTTTTAAGATGAACTGCTCTTCATGTTTTATTATTATAAATTTTTCATCCTTCTGAATTGTTTTCCTCATCTCTGATGGAATAACAATCTGTCCTTTGGAACTCATTTTGGTTATTGCTATATCCATTGTGATCTTACTCACCTATGTAAGATGAATCTTATATAATTATGGTATATAGCATTGAAATTTGTTGTTTAGGATCAGAATAAGAGTCTTAGAAATGTTAAAAGGTATTTCACACCCGGAAATAAGAAAATAACAACAGGGGAGACTCAGGCAGAGGGATATTATGTTCTCTGTTAAGATGCCGGAGCAGAAGTGAGCATTCATTCTGAACAAAAGATTTTCCTTTTCGTTTGAAAATTGGCACAGAATTAATTATAAAAGTGCCAAAGTCTTAAAGATATAATAATTGATGGAGACTGGATATGACCTCTGACTGCCAGAATAAAGAGATAAATATGGAAAGATAAATTAGAGAAATTAAAGACCAGATTCTCCAGATTTCTGATAAGCTTGATATGCTGATTAACGACAGGGAAACTATTGGACTGATGACTCTATCAGAAAAGTCACTTAAGGGATTTCTGGAAGGTGAACCTGATCTCTACTCTGTTTTTTTATCTGAAGGTTGTGTATAAATGAAGGGAACTATTGTTCTGGTTCCTTTCCCTTTTACAGATTTAACAGCATCCAAAGTTATGTCCGGCTCCTGTCCTGCATGAAGGAAGGTATGATGTTGTCCTGGCATTTATATCGTCACGTATTCCGGGAGGAGCAGCTCCTCCGTGCGTTGTTATTCTGGATGAATCACATCCGGAATTTAATATGAGTGGTCTGAAGACTTCATCCGTAGTTAGGCCTGATAAGATTGCGACAGTATTATCATCTTTAGTAATTGGTGAACTGGGAGTTGCAGGTCCTGAGATATGTAGTATGGTCAACCATACCATTGATTCGCTTTATCATCTATAACTTCTGATGACGAATATTGGACTTAATGCCAAAAACACGGGACCTTTTCAGATTAACAGATAATTATGCCATAAAGGCAAAATTCCTTAATGAATATGAAAATCGTGCAAAAGCTGATCAGCCCATTTCTCCCTAAAAATACCTTTCTTTGTTAAGATCTCTGATTACAGATATCCGCTCAGCTCACCAATATCATCATAGGATATTACTCTCCCCGCTTTTCTGTTCTGAGATTTGTCGCCGCCATAGACAACAAAGGACCTTTCCGGAGGGTTTCCTGAGAGATTATTCCAGTATAAAATATTTTTAAAGTAATCTGTACTTATTGTCCTGCCTGCCTTTATCTCAACGGGAACCGGATTATTTTGTCCTGTATCTATGATGCAGTCTATCTCATGACCGGATTTATCCCTCCAGTAGTAAAGATTGTTCTCCCTTGATCTGTTGAATCTGAACTTTAACAGTTCACCTGCTATCATCGACTCAAAGAGGCCCCCTTTTAGCGGATGGTAATTTAACTGTTCGGGACTTTGTATTCCTGCAAGGTTTGATGCCAGGCCGGGATCTGTAAAGTAGAGTTTTGGCATTTTTGTAAGCCTTTTGTTGTAATTTTTGTGATGAGACCTTGTTAAAAATACTGTAAACGATGCCTGAAGTAGAGAGAGCCATTCCTTTGCTGTTTTGTCTGTGATACCACAGTCATTTGCAAGTGAGGAGAAGTTTACAACCTGACCGTTTCTGTTTGCGCACATCTTCAGAAAGTCCTGAAACAGAAAAAGATCCTTAATCTGCTTCAGCTGCCTGAGATCCCTTTCAATATATGTCTGGACATATGATGAGTAGTAATCTGCCGCATTAATATCATTATCATAGATTCGGGGGTAAAATCCTGTGAACAGATAATCCTCATATGACTTTTTCGCCAGGCCGGCATTTTTTATCTCCGAAATCGACAGCGGAAGAAGTTTTAGGATTCCAACCCTTCCTGCAAGGGACTGTGATATCTTCTCTGACAGCATGAAATTCTGTGAGCCGGTAAGAATGAACCTTCCCGGTTCTTTTGAGCTGTCAAGAATTCCCTGCAGGTAGGAGAATAATTCAGGTACATGCTGAATTTCATCTATTACTGCTCCTGTATCTGTATACTGCGCGAGAAAACTTCTGGGGTCTTCCTTTGCATATGATCTAATGTCTAAATCTTCAAGTAATACATAGGGTTTTTCCGGAAAAACAGACCTGACAAGAGTTGTCTTTCCGGATTGTCTTGGTCCTGTGACGCTTACTGCCGGAAATCCGGCTGCAAGTTCCTTTAACTTCTCTTCGGCTTCTCTTTTGATCATAATTCCCCTCTGATTTTGGACAAATCCGGAATTGCAATACGGATTTGTCCCAGCGATTATTGAATGTAGCACCCGGGAGCATAAATAATTTATCACCCGGACGATTCATGGATGATTAGAAAGAGAGAACAGTAGGAAAAGCTGGTGAAAATATAATCTTCTAACTAACATCACACATGTTGCTGAAGGGTGATGTTATTCCTGTGTCACTGCCGGTGCGGTTGTGACAAAAGATGTGCCGGCAGGAATGTCCGGGATCTTAGGTGCACCGGCAGTAGATCTTAAGGAGATGCCAGGATAGGGAGAATGATTCCGGTTACAAAACTCTCTGAAAAGCATTCATTAATGATATTCCTTAAGCAACACTGAAATATCAGACTGTGCCTTCTAAAGTGGGATGTTATATTCATGACCAGAAAGGAAGTCATATTCATCTTCGGCATCCGGAAAAAAGACCTCTGACAATTCCAAATCATAATGAAATTTCATGTGGTACCCTTAGAGCAATCATAAGGGAAGCTGGTTTAACTCCTGATGAATTCATGGATTTGCTCTGAGTGAACTGTAGAAAAACCGGATGAATTATGTGGACTTAGAACGAAAAGAACTGATGTTAAGTGTGGAGGAAATATATTTTAAATCTTCATAATACTCTTCTTTTTAAGGCCGATCTCAATCTCTTTTTTTACAAGTTTAGATTCTTTTTTCCCCTGAATAATCTCTGCATAGGGTGCTTTAACTGAAAGAAGAGCTGCCTTACCACGATGAGTCATAATCATACTTGTGTGACATAATATTATTTAATTATTTAGTATCTCCATGTTTACCCGCAGTAAGAATTTAAAAGGTGGGTGGTTATATAACTTAACTCCGGCAAATCATCCAGACTGTTAAAACCTACTTCATTATCAGCATAGATGAATTAATCGTTCAATTGCAATTGCCAAACAACGGACACATACCTTGTAATAGAACAGAGAACATAAAAATTCCTATTAATTCAAGAACGAGGATAGTTACAAGAAGAATATAATAGAAATTTAAATTTTCAAGTTCACTATCAAGATCTTTAAGGAAAAGCCAACCTTTGATAATGACTAAAGTTGTAATAACAAATACCGGGTAAGTAATAAAAAGGCCTGAATTATTCAGGAAACCATTACCAAAAGAGTAAATTAATCCAATCGGTATAAAAACTGCCGATAATACACCCAATACTAAACCTACTCTTATCCAGTTCAGCAACCTTTTGTGAACATCGTGCCGATGAGTAATTCTTAAAATCCGTTTTGATCCATCTCCTTTAAATGAAAAATAAGCCCTTTTTCCACTTCTACTGCTGACAAATCTGATCTCTTCAGCAAGAGACATTACATTATCTTCAATTACTTCTCCATCCTGATCAATTACTTCTAAATAATCATCGAAATCAAAATGCTCCGCAGCTTCAATTACAACATAGGAATTAATTTCATCGGGCATCTCAAAATGAAATCTGAGATAATTTGCATTTTCATATTTTTGACTTTCATCATTACATGAATAAGGAGAAAAATTCTCAAATGTAAGGGTACGCCTGTATTTTGGTTTTAACTCACGATTATATGGGAGATATATATTTATGAGATAATCTGAATTGCCATTCTTACCTGCTTCCCTAGCTTTTGCAAATTCCAGACATTCACCATTTGAATCAGTTATCTTAAGAAATGGCTTATATTCTCCGAGGTCATATTTTATCACTCCGATATATTCATTGCCTTTATTGGCAAATGTTATCTCACTTATTGCAATATATGATGAAAGTGTCTCAAATCTAAATAGATAACGAACTCTTTCTATTCTTGTTCTGACGTATTCAGAATCCATGACTGAGGAACGAATTAAATCTAAAGTTGCAGATTCATTTTGTAAAGCTATCCTGGTAAATTCTCCTCTTTCATGGACTTCTTCATTAAGTTCTCCTTTCAGGATTTCAAATTCATTAAATTCCCCTTTTGTGTCCTGCCATGTGATATTACATTCAGTTATATAAATGGGTGGACTTGTTATATTTATCTGGGAAATAAATGCCCGGAGTTCTTCTTCCTTCCCTTCGGCAATAATTTCAACCTTCCCACTTCCAGGATTTTGTACATATCCTGTAATGTCTCTGTTAAAAGCCTCTTTTAAAATATACTCGCGGAATTCAGCATTCGGAATATTGCCACTGACAATGATTTGAATCCGCTTCATTATTATTTTAATAAGAACTGACATTATTAATGTCTTGTTATTTCATTATTATTTTAATAAGAACTGACATTATTAATGTCTTGTTATTTCATTATTATTTCCTGATATACAATATTATATGCTCCAAAACCTCCGGCAAAGAAGATTTCACAGGTGTTACAATTGGCAACAATTTTGTCTTAAGGCCGGGGACAATTATCTACAGTGATGTTACAATTGGTGACAACTTCTCATCCGGACATTCAGTAATGATTCGGGAGAAGACAACAATCGGTGACAATGTCTCTGTCGGCAGTTCAGTTATCATTGAAGGCAACTGTACAATCGGGAATAATGTCTCACTTCAGAGCCTTGTCTATATCCCGACTGACGTAGTAATTGAGGACAATGTCTTCATCGGCCCGAATGCAGTACTTATCAATGACCCGTACCCTCCACGCGGAGGAATAAAAGGTCCGGTGATAAAGAAAGGTTCCTCCATCGGTGCCAATGCAACCATCCTCCCCGGAGTTGTGGTCGGTGAGGGTGCACTTGTCGCTGCCGGTGCTGTTGTGACAAAAGATGTTTCCGGAAGTCGTTTTGGCATTCAGTGCACCGGCACGGTTTAAGGAGTTACCTGAGGGGTCCAGGAGATGATTCCGGTTTTCAAAACCCTTTCATCGGGGAGATTATGGCAGTTGCCGGGGTTATGAGATCAGGCATGAAAAATATATTATTTCTGTAAGACATTAGTTATTACATAGGCATTTTAGGACCTGGAAAAATGATTCAGTTTAAAATTCTTCTCGAAAAAGATGAAGACGGTTGGTTTATAGTGCAGAACTTTACGTTTTGGAATAATCGGAATGAAATGAAGATTATTCTAAAGCGTGCACTCTAACCGCACTACATAGTCTTAAGCAGACTTTCCGGATTTTTCCGGAAAGTTTCGCATTAGACTATACTGCAACTGTCCCTTCCCTTCCCGGATGTATATCACAGGGCAGGACAGAAAAAGAGGCAAAAGAGAATATAACAGAAGCCATAGAACTCCATCTTAAATCCCTTGCAGAAGAAGGAATCCCTTTAAGACCGGAGAATGGTATGACTGAAGCTTTTGTTGCAGTAAATGTATAAGTTCTAAAGTTCCGGTTTTGTCAGGCAACCAGGTTATAAAGGCTTTTTCTAAAGAGGGATATTATGTTTATGGCCAGAAAGGAAGTCATATTCATCTTCGGCATCCGGAAAAAAGACCTCTGACAATTCCAAATCACAATTAAATTTCACGTGGTACGCTTAGAGCAATCATAAGGGAAGCTGGTTTAACTCCTGATGAATTCATGGATTTGCTCTGATAATTTAGAGAAGAATCATTGTAATAATGTTGAAGAGTCAATGTATCGTTAAATGGGACTGGATATTACTTCTGACTGCCAGGATAAAGAGATGAATATGGACAAAAAGCTTAGAATAATCGGCTCACCCGGATTTTCAGACAGTGACTCTTTACAGATAAGAATATATATCATACAATAATAGTGTGATCTGTTATTATTTGGGCAGGTACATGAAAATATATCTTGACGTATGCTGTCTTTGCAGACCTTTTGATGATCAGACATCATACAGGATCAGTATGGAGGCAGAAGCAGTAACTGCAATACTGAACAGATGTATGGCAGACTGGAAATTAATCGGGAGTGAAGTCATTGACTACGAAATATTCCGGATGAGGAGAAAATTGAGGCCATCAGGAATTTCCTTATTCCTGCTGAGGAAAAAGTAGTAATAAATAAAAAAATAATTAAGCGTGCCCGTATTCTTCACAATAATGGCATTGACACATTTGATGCCCTTCACGTAGCTGTAGCAGAAAGTATTGGAGCATTATTTCTGACTACCGATGATCTGCTGATCAAACATTTAAAAAAGCAGGAAAAAAATGTATCCATTAAGGTAAATAATCCATTAAAATGGCTTATGGAGGAAATATATGGAGACGAAAACACTAAATGAGATCAGAATAACAGGATTTGAAATTCTGGTAAAAAATCTGGGCCCGAAAGACGCTGTAAGGTTTATTCAGAGTTATTCACATGGCAGTGGCGATTATACAAAAGAACGGAAAAAATGGCTTGAAACAGATTTTGATAAAGTTGTAGAAGGGATTATTAAAAAACGTAATGAATCAGACAATGAATGATTCAGGTTGTAATGAAATTACAATTTGTAACATGACTATTTTTAATACACTCGCAGGAAACGTCACTCTCGAAAGCATGGCTTAGTTCACTAAAGCCCGGTAGCTTACATCTCCGGTCAAAGATGATAGTGAAGTTCACTTGTCACTGCCGGGGCAGTTATAACAATTATCTTCTCTTAATATGAGGTTGTGTTTACTTTTTTTGGTGCGGAATCTGAATAATTTACAGAAATTATAAGATATAATGACTTATAAAATAAAATAATGACAATAATCTCTGGACCTGAGTTTTAAAATGATTCCAATCCGAATATTCATAAGTAGTGTTCAGAAAGAATTCGCTGAAGAAAGAGCAAGACTAAGGGATTACCTGCAGGGTGATGCTCTGATGCGAAGATTTTTTGAAGTTTTTCTGTTTGAAGATCTTCCGGCTGTAAGCCGCAGACCTGATGAACTATATCTGGAGGAAGTTAAGCAATGTGATGTTTATGTTGGTCTTTTTGGGTATAATTATGGCTCTATAGATGATGACGGTTTATCACCGACAGAAAAGGAATTTAACCTTGCCACAAAACTTAACAAATATCGTCTGATTTATGTCAGAGGCTCAGATGATTCTTCCAGGGATATGAAAATGCAGCTTCTTGTTGGAAGAGTACAGAAAGAAATTACACGGAAAAGATTTGATACATCAGCAGAACTCCTTTCCGGAGTATACTCTGCACTTGTTGAATATCTTATAGAAAAGCAGTTACTGACATACTCCCACGGCTAAAGCACGTGGGGTTCTGACGTTGTTTGACATTCTTCAAACATTGCGTCGTGGGGTATCAGTGCTCCCATCGTGTACATCTCTTTCTGTACACGATCAACCATGCTTTTTTGACGATTTGCTATGTTGAATGCAGCATTTACATCAGCATGATCAACGTGGCCACAATGTGGACACTTAAACTCTTTTCCGTTACGAATTCCTATTTTACCACAAATTGAACAGTTTTGAGATGTATATGCAGGATCTATATAATACACCGGAACGCCAAGCAGCTTAGCCTTATATTCTACAAATAACTGTAGTTGATAAAATGACCAACTGTTCAAGGCGTATTTAAACGATTTACTCTGTTTCCGGGAGTTACGAATTCCTTTTAAATCTTCAAATACAAGACCTGCATTTTGTTCTTTAGCAATATTAACAATCCAGCGACTAATTTTATGATTTAAATCTCTGATGATTCGGGATTCTCTATCCTTTATCTTCTTCAATTGTCTGAATTTTCCCTGTCTTTGAAGTCGTTTACGAATTGCAGAATATTTATTGTGGATATGAAGTGCTTTTTTACCAAGCTTTTCAATTTTTCCAGTATCTGGATTTGCCAATACAACAATATGGCCCGTAGTGTTCCGATCAACCCCTATAAATGCAGAGGGTATCATCCCGGACTCTTCTTTGACGGTACATGATATATAAGCAAACTCTTTATCAATTTCAATTTGATTTATCTTCTCAAAATCAGGGAATTGATAATTCAATGTTAATTTTAATGGAACTATTGTGATAATCCGATTATCTTTATCGACTCTGATTGATTGATTTGGAATAACTAAATTTACATTATGTACTCGTTTAATCTTTTTCTGGCTACCATATTTCCGCAATATTTGGTTAGATATTGCTGATTTAAGTCCAATATCAGTACTTTAAAGATTCCGCAAATTTCATCACATAAGACCCCGGAGTTTTCTGCCTAAACTCAAATAGTTAAGTACTTCTCAATATTATATTGTGTCAAAACCTCTGCTGCGTGCCGTGGAATGTTTGCACAATCTGAATCAGACAAATGTTCAATATGATCTTGTTTTTTTGATGTACCAATTGCCAATCAATAGATATATATTGCCTCCAAAACATCATCCTTGTGGCAATATTTGGTCAAAAAAACAGCAAAATCCAGTCAGATACAGGACTGAAGCTTGGAAAACTTGAATTGATCTGTGATATTATTGAGGATCATATCTCCTTTCCAGATGGCAGATATTATGATTCAAAAACAATTGTAAGAGGAACAATAGCAGCGGCATGTTCTAAAAATTCGATTTCAGGACTTGTAAAAATGACAGATGGTTTGCCATCCCATACAACCTGTCTGAAATATTTACATAATATTGACATGGAGAAATTAGAATCAGATTCCTCTAAAATACTTTTATTGGCAGGGGAAGGCATAATTATAGAAGGCAGGGCTTACAATTTTGCTATTGATAAAACCCTCAAGCCATATTATGGGGTTAAAGACGAAGAAGAAGATCCTAATATTATACGCAACAAGAAGAAAGCATCGACAACCAAGTTCTTTGCTTACATGACTTTATCGATTGTGGACCAGGATAAGCACCTCACCCTTCTTGTTATTCCCTGGAAAGATAATGATAATAATTTTGATGGAATAAAAACATGTGTTGAGTTAATTCGGAGTTTAGGTCTGAAAATAAAATGTTTAATGTTAGACAGGGAGTTCTACACAGGTAAAATCTTTAGCTACCTAAAAGAATCAGATGTCCCACACCTCATGCCGGTGAAGCAACATGGTGAGGAACTCAAAAAGAATCTAAAAGGTAAAAAATCAAAATCCTTTAAACACACCCTAAATTCAAAATCAAAGTTCCCATTGGAGATAGAAATAGTTGACTGTATTGTCTATCAAATGGGAAAGAAAGGCAAAAATGGTGTACTTCATCGAGCATTTGTAGTTTATAAGGTATGTAAATCTCCAAAATCGATTAGAAGATTGTATAAACACAGATTTGCCATTGAGTCCACATATGTCCTTGCTAATAAAAGTGGTGCAAGGACATCCACTAAGGATCCGGTAGTTAGGTTTTATTATTTTTTAATCTCTTTTATAATACAGAACCATTGGGTTTCAATCAAATGGAAGAGATTTGCAAAACTTCAGAGGGGACCAAAGGTAATTTATAGAGATCGATTTCCCTTGCACCATTTTATCACTATCTTAATTAAAGAGGCTTGGGAGCATTTCCATTTATTGAGCCTTAATGAAATTGCCATAAGCTGATATTCAGACATCTTCATGAATTGAGTATGCAGATGGCCAGGTTTAGCGGTAGCTATTTTAAATTTTACAATATCTTTACTGGAAACGGTATAATTTCGATTCAAACTCATTTATTCAGACATTTATTCATGAAATATGAAGCAGTGTGTTGTGGTTCAAGTGGGATAAAATGGTGTTAACCAAAATCGGTTTACAAAATACATTTTTATCCCTCAAATTTGAAATGCAGGACATTTGGATATAATATTCAATTTAGGGGCATACAGTAAGACATTTTTAAAACAATATTCATCAATTTTAAATATTAATCGAGCACTTAATTTAAAGTACTGAATATGTTTAACTGCTTTAGAAGACCTGCATTTTGGATTCCTGACTGCAAACTCCGCTACTTTAAAGGCTTTTTTTAGTTCTTCAGTGAAGTCCTGATTGTGGCGGATTTTATATGTCAAAATCATGATTAGTTCTTTTTTTGATCTTCGATGTATTTTTTTACAATTTCGTCTGAAATATGACCACAACTCTCACAATAATAACTTCTGGTCCATAATGTTGGAAGACGGGTTCTCAATGTGCTAAACTCCTGTCTTAAAATTCTTGAAGTATAACCTTTAAATTGCTGGATAACCCAATGTGGACTTGCAGTTGGTTTTGTTTTAACAAATAAATGTAGGTGGTCCGGCATAATCTCCATGACCTCAATTACCACACCAATATCAGATGCTTTTTCATACAATAACTCTTTCAACCTTACTGCAACATCAGGTTGTAGGACATTTCGTCTATATTTAGGACACCAAATAATATGGCACCCAATATTATATACGCAGGTATTCGCATGAGTCTAACGTTCTTTTTTTGCCAACAGTATTATTACCTAGGGGGCAAGAATATATATTTATTGTCGTGATATAGACGCATTCATCCCACGGCTAAAGTCGTGGGCTTTCTGCTGCCATGATCGTAAGATCAGGGCCTTTTGACACTTCACCATGTCTAAAAGCTTCGTTTGAAGATCTTGACCCGGAGAGGATGAGATGGTTTATAAAATCTGCAAGGGCTATCCGGAATTTCCCTTTAAAGGAAGATGAAAACTTTTCAGATTTGTTAGAACACCTTAATCTTCTTGACGATGGATTTCTGACAAACGCTTCGGTTCTTCTTTTTGGCAGGAACCCTCAGCGCTTCCTTTTGTCTTCTGAAATTAAATGTGCTCATTTCCATGGAACCAGGGTTTCCAAACCAATCCCTTCATATCAGGTGTACAAAGGCACAGTTTTTGAGATAGTAGATCAGGCAGTTGATTTTGTGCTGAGTAAACTGGATTTATCTGTAGGGACGCGGGAATACGGTCCTCAGGCACCTGTTAAATACGAAATCCCAAAAGAAGTTGTTGCTGAAGCGATAGTCAATGCTGTTGCACACAGGGATTATACAGGCAATGGCAGTGTACAGGTTATGCTCTTTTCAGACCGCCTGGTTGTCTGGAATCCAGGGAGGCTGCCCCCATCTCTGACAATTGAAAAACTGAAGGAAGCTCATGGTTCTGTCCCAAATAACCCACTTCTGGCAGAACCAATGTACCTTACAAGGTATATAGAACGTATGGGCACAGGCACAGGCGATATGATTGAGCAATGCCGGAAAGTTAACCTTAAAGAACCTGATTTTCTAATGACAGATGGATTTGAAGTAGTAATCTACAGACCGTTAAAAAGTGATAAAGCAGGTCTGCCACCTTATGAAATCACAGGGGAAGTCACAGGGGAAGTCACAGGGGAAGTCAGGAGACTTTTGATGATATTAGATGCTAAGATGACCCGGCAGGAAATTCAGGAGAGAATGGGACTTAAAAGTGAGGAAAATATTCGGATAAGATATATCCGGCCTGCAATTGAATCAGGACTTATTGAGATGACTATCCCTGATAAACCACAGAGTCGTCTGCAGAAATACCGGCTTACAAAAAAGGGCAGAAAAGTTCGGGAAACTGAAAGCGAAGTGTAAGCCAGTTCCGGTTGAAGTAACTGTTTCAATGAATACTGCAAAAGCCGGAATATGAAGCTTTTTACGAATTTCCGGGGAAAAGGTCATTAAGGCTCTCAAAAAAGCTGGTTTTGAGCCTGTAGGTATCAGAGAGAGGCATCACTATTTTCACAACCGGGAAAACGATGTAATTGTAACTGTCCATTCAGGTAAAATCCTTGCACCAAAAACTCTTCAGTCTATTCTGTCTAAGACCGGTCTGACAACTGAAGAGTTCTGTGAACTCCTTTGAAGAGGTAATTAGTGGTTAACATCCGGAACATATGTTAAGATTCTATATCCCGGAAATACTTGCTATTTTAGTGATAACATGTCTTTGTCCATCTGAAAATCTGCTTCACGAAGGCAGGCAATTGCTTTGCTTCTATCGCTTACAGGTGTCACCTTCACATTCCAGGAGTTTGCAGAGCCAGTTTTGGATACGCTGCCATTCAGTCAGTCCTTTTGGGGTTATAGCATAAAGTTCCAGTTCTTCTCCTTCGAAAATCACTTTTTCGCAGCGGAGATAACCCATTCCTGCAAGTTTTTTCAGGTTTGTATATGTTGCGCCGTCGCTCAGGTTCAGTCCGGCCTTAAGTTGCCGTGCTGTGGCTCCATCTTCGCCAAGTTCAGAGAGTACCCACATAATCTCCAGGCATATCTTTGAGATGAGGCTGCTGTTTAAGTCTTCGGATTCTTCCACAACGGATATAAAATTGTCCGGCATGTTGACTTTCAACTTTAAGTATATGTTGTAGTATGAGACAATAAAGAATTTGCTGGTGATTATATCTGAAGATAATGTCCCATATAGCCAAATGCAGTACTTACTAATGACTCCTGTTCTCCACGCGGTAGCATCCCCACAGCAATACTAAACATTCTGTCAAAAGAACGCTACTATTGGTACCAGTGTAACAGTTCTGCCCGGAATTGTGATTGGCGAAGGTTGTAACAAATGATGCTCCAGTGGGAATGCTCATTGTCGATGCACTGGCACATATCTTAAGGAGTCGCCTAAAGAGGGTGTGGAAGAATGATTCCGGTTTTCAAAACAGTCTGAAAAATAGTGATGGGGAATTCTCCAGGCATCACTGAAAAACCGGATTGTGTCCAAAGTTGTTTAGTGATTGATTATTTTCAGGTTGGGTACTCTGGAAAAATCTTTTTTGTTATTTGTTACAACCGCTGCGTCATTGTATAGTGCAATGCTTGCAATCAGTTCGTCAAACTGTCCAATTGGTCTCCCATTACTCTTAAGATATGCAGATAATTTTCCAAATATGATGAATATTTCATCCGTAAAGTCGAGGTAATCAAACTTTTCCAGGAATTTATCAATTTTATCAAGTTCATTTATTGTCTGTCTTGATCTGAATGCTCCTTTATGGAGTTCGAGGATATTTACAAATGTTGTTGTGATTAATTCATCTTTATCCTCTATCTCCTCTAAAAATCTGATGGCTCCCTTTTTTTCTGATAACAGGTCTATAAGGAAAGTAGTGTCAAGAATTATCATTTAATCACTGCTTTCTTCTATTGCCTTTTTCATCTCCTCTGCGGCTTTTTCATCGATAGGTTCCAGGTCTTTTAGGATTTCAGAGAGTTTTCTCTTCCTGGGAGTGACTCTGATTATTACATCGGTGAAGCTTTCACCATTCTGTTTTAATGCATTAAGGCGTTCATATGCCTCATCAGAGATACTGATACTTTTGGATGCCATGATTTACAGATTACCTCACATGAAATATAATACTGACTCTTCTCCGGGTGCTTTAAATCTTGAGAAGAATCCTGTTTCTAAATCGCCAATATGTCACAGCAGAATTACAGATTATACGCCATGTCCGTGTTTGTCCGCGTTTGTCCGCAATGTCCGCAAAGAGTCATGAAGAGAATACTCAACCTGTTTTCCTTTTTTAATAGCTGTTACAATACCTAACCGGACAAGTTCAGACAGATCACGGCGTGCTGTCCGGCTGGTACATTCATACAGATCACTGTAATCTTTAGAATTTATTGCAGCGTGATCCATTAGGTACTGTATTGATTTGTTTTGCCTTTCATTTAAAAATTCAGGGTTTTTTAGCAGATTAAGCGCAGGAGATTTATCAAATGTGACTACAAAATCGTCACCGGCCTCCTTAAATTCCGGTTCAGGTGAACCTTCCGTTCTGCAGGCATTCAGCATATTTAAAGTACCTGAACCCCACTGTTCAATGTACCCTGAAAGGAACAGCAGCCATGCAATTTTTTTGTTACGGGGGCGTGAAGCATGCTCCATTTTAAGGATGGCGATTGTTATCCCGTCCGGGAGGAGGCCGGGATTTTCAGATCTGAAGTCTTGAGTCAAATATTCTGACCTGAACATTTCCGGACACCTGATAATCGCGATGGCAGATGGCATTGATGACAGCCTCACGCAGTGCTATAAGGGGGTATTCCCAGTGTTCTTCTCTCTGCATTTTACCAGGGATTATCTGTGCAGATTTGTTAATGGTTTTAATGATGAACTGATTGGTATCTTCTATTATCTGGTCAAGCCGGCCCTGTAAGACACTCATACTGATGTATGTGCCGGAGATTTCCTCACCTTTGAAACGGGCACAACGTGACTCTCGGACTGAATGATGAAGCGTTGTGGTTCTTTTCCAAAGAAGAGCACTGCTGCATTGGTCGGTATGCCATTATTGATTATTCCGAGTTTATCAAGCGAAATTTCCAATGGTAATTCCGGATTGATGTTACAGCGCCTCTCTTCATTGGCCTTTTTTAGAAATGTTCTGACTGCATCCTGGTCGATGTCATTAACTGTAGCACCGTGGCATGCCTGTTCATCCCAGGGGAGAGAATAGCTGTTTAAAATTATCCGTTTTAGTTCGTCCGGTGGAATGACTTTATTTTCAGTTCCGGAACGGACATATGCAATACCATCAAGGAAATATGGTTTGTTGTTTCCCTCCGGAACTGTGACAACGATGATGGATTTTTCATCTTCTTTAATGACACGGATGTCCGGGGTAATTTCCGGTTTTATCCTTGAGGATATCTGCTGGGAGAGTTTACGCAGTGTATGATCTGTTGGTTCAACTCCGGTTATTGTTCCGTCATTGGCCCTTCCGAAAGATATTATCCCTCCGTGATAATTCAGAAAGCCGCAGACTGCTTTAAGAGCAGGTTTCTGTCTTGGAGAGGGATTTTTTGAATTCGACCATTTCAGATTCATGAACTCTCATATTTTTAATTCTCCTTAATCAGTCTGTCATATATGAAATAGCGATATAATGTTTGTCCTGTTTATGAATTTAGTCAGCTATTGTATTGGCACGCTTCTTTTCAGCTAACTTTGCTGCACGGCGGATCATATCTTTTCCATCTTTTGAATATTCCGGATTTTCCATATATCTATGGAATCTTTGTGCATCCTCTCCTTTTAGGATTAGTCCCAGTTCAATTGGTTTAGTCATCGCTGCTCACTTTGGTCTGTTGTTTGCCTGCTGTAATACTTTGTGGATGCTTCATCTCACAGTTATTCTTCCCAACCTTCCAGATCAACGTATTTATAATCCTCTGATACCTCAGCAATGTCTTCGAGAAAAAGCTTATCCTGCATAGACATCTTCATGTTTTCAATTTTAAGTTTATAGGTGTCAGGACTATTTATCTCAGGTTTGTTACTGTTCATATTATTTCCCGGTTATGGCTCTTTATATCTGGGTTTAAGCAGATACTTATTTATGTCCGTTTTATCCCTGCCATGATAATATCCGTTCTTTCATCTCTTCATCTGAGATTACTTTTCCGGACCTGGAATCATCAAGACCTCTTTCAATTATTCGTTCAAATATTAATTCACGTAATATCTCATCATATGATGAATCATCAGGCTGTGAATGAATAATTTCTGTCATTTTATCTTTTACTGATGACATATGATAAACCTGCGGACAGGAATATATCTCACCAATATGAATAAATGTATCTTTTCAGACGACTGAGGCAGCAAACGGTGTGTTGTAACAGGTAATGTGTTGGCCGTACGGTGCACTGACACAGGCCTTAAGGAGATGCCTGAGGGAATGCTGTAGAGTTTTAAAAGACGATTCAGGTTGAAAAATGGCATGTAAAAACAGAGATGAACAGTCAGCTTTAAGCATCACTGAAAGATCAGACTGTGCCTGATTTTATCATCATTTCCTGATTTGCAATATTGAAGATACTAGGACTTCCGGCAGGGAGATATTATATGGGTTACAATAGGTGATCTGTATGCCTTAAGGCTCTAAAATGTCACCGATAATGTCACCCACAATGGAGTTACAATTAGTAACGACATATCATCCGGACGTTTTAGTGATGATTCAGGAGAAGACAACAATCGGGGCCAGTGTCTCTGTCGGCAGTTCAGTAATTATTGAAGGCAACTGCCAAATTGGCAGTAATGTCTCACTTCAAAGCCTTGTGTACATCCCGACTGATGTAGTAATTGAGGACAACGTCTTCATCGGCCCGAATGCTGTACTTATTTAATGGCTCGTACCCTCCGCACGGTGCCATCCACGGCAGTATCAAAGGTCCGGTGATAAAAAAAGGCGCCTCAATTGGTGCCAATGCAAACGTTTCTTCCCGGAGTTGTGGCCGGTGAGGGTGCACTTGTCGCTGCCGGAGCGGTTGTGACAAAGGATGTGCCGGACGGGGTTTTGGCTGTCGGTGCACCGGCATGGATCTTAAGGATATAGAGAAGAGAGCGAGTGGGAGGGAATCCCTGTCATTAAAAGTCAGCCAGTTCATTGTAATAACCTAAATTTTCAGGGAAAATTATTTTAAAAATCCCAGTTGGAATGATAGTGCATTGAGAATTTCATCTTTAAGCTTAAAATCTCCAATATTGCCCAGTTTGCGAATAATACGTCGTTTATCGATGGCTCTAATCTGATGACAAAGAATGAGTGAGTCTTTTTTTAGACCCCCTGTTCCTTTTGAGATAAATACTTCATTTGGGTAAACTTTTCTTCCGGGTTTTAACGATGTAACCGGCAGGATGGTTATTACAGGCAGAATTCTGTTAATCTCCTCATCACTTATGACCAGAGCAGGCCTTGTTTTTCCCTGTTCTGAGCCAATAACCGGATCAAGATATACGAGATATACAGACCATCTATATCCCATCTCTACTCTTCCCAACCTTCCTGATCAACGTATTTATAATCCTCTGATACCTCAGCAATGTCTTCGAGAAAGAGTTTATCATTCATAGCCTCCCTCATTCTCTTTATTTTTTGCTTATAAGTTTCAGAACTACTATTGCTAACAGCATTTTTACCACTGTTCTTTGAATCCTGATCTTTAATGGCCTGCTTCGAATTCAGTTGTTCAGGGATGAGGATGGTGTTGTCTGATTCATTAAAAAGCTCAGATTCGTCTTTAAGGAGCATAATTACTTCTATGTGTTCATTTTTAGGGATATAATCAGGTACCTTTATTGTTATCTCATGATTATCCGATATTTTTACAATACGTCTTATTGCTTCCATAGTCTACCCCTGCCGGATAACAATATCTATCTTATAGCACTTTAATTATCTCTCTTAGGCAGATCTAGAATTGTGTTCTCTGAGGTTGTCTGGATATTGTAAATTATCAGGTTCACTAAGTGTTCCTGTTCTTTGTTCTGATGTGATTGTTTGTTAACCGCTCAGATATTCTGATCAAAAACAGCGATATGCAATCAGTAAATATAACTTGTGTTGGTAAAACTGCAAAAGTGCGCATACTTTTTTAGTGAAAATCGCCACATTTGCGATATTAGGAACTCAAGTTTCGGTCACAAATTCAGTTTTGGGCAACCACACCATTATTTTACAAAAATTATATTCAATTGACTGAAATATAATTGACCAATATTAATCTAAGTTCTAAACCTCACGGTAAGCAAAGGCTCAACTCTGATGATGCGTTGACTAAAATTTAGCCCTTTGTTCGGAACTCCAGAATATTAGTTGACCAGTGATTCTCTTTTTCATAGCGTTTCCGAATAAACTTCATAATTCTTCGATCTCTCATTTTTGCACGTATCAAATTGGTTCTATTTATCAAATCAGCAAGTTCCTGTGTTGTAAAAACTTTTAGTGGTTTATGCAATCTTACTATTGCCACAATCTGATTTAGTGAGAGTATCTTCGATTTTTTCCGGAAATATTCCTTCAAATGCAACAAAAACAAATGAGCAGTTACACAAAGAGCAATGTGATGATTTAAGGATGTCCAACTTCTCCCTCTGAAGCTATCCAAGTCACACAGACCTTTTACATCTTCAAAATTTCTTTCAATCCAGTAGCGCTTTGCCTGTGCCTTCACAAGATATTCCAAGTCAAATTCCAGACTATTTGAAACTGCAAATCTCAGGAAATCTTCTTTCAGATCGCGAATCATAATGAGTTTTACTGGTTTTTCAACGGGCAGATCATTATGCCGACGCCATACAATTAGTTCCGCACATTCGACATTTTTTATACCTCTGTCAGTCAATCTTATATCGACAGTTTTCCAGTTTTTTTGGATTTCTGACAACCATTTAACTTTAGTTTGTGAAGTGTTCTTCACTTTAAGTTTTGAAGGAAATCTCCCTACATTTCCTTTTCTTTTTGGTAATTCCAGCTCTGGTTTGGTAATATAAACCTGCGTATCACTTGCTATGTCGCAAATAAATGTCAAACCACGTTCTTCAAGACCACCAAGGAATTTTGAATCATTTCCGTACAATGCATCTGCCTGAACGTAAGTGAAGGGTATCTTATCAGAAATTGCCCGGTCAACGATATCTAATGCTAAGTCTGGTTTTGTCCTATGTTCGAGCAGTTCAAGTGGAGTTCCAGAATTAAGACTTCTTTCTGTATTGTTTACCCAACTCTCTGTGAAGAAAACCTGAAAATCAATAATGGCCGAGTTTTGGCCAACACAGTAGGAACCAAAGACCTCAACCTGTGCATTGCAGGTTCGTCCAACTGTTCCAAGGTACTGCTTTGAGGTAGCTACTGCATGTTTCCCGTATTTCTGTTGGCCGGATTCATCAATTATCAAAGAACCACCAGGTCCAAGAAGTTTAACAGCATTAATGCGATTTAGTCTCATAACCCTTTCAGCTGACCATGGAGATTTTGAGATAAAATGACTCAGATCACGTGCAGTTCCACATTCCAGAAGATTTTCAGACATTTTACTCATGTTGGAACCACGTGGTAAAATGATTAGCCCATTCATGTAAATTGGGGCATGGTGAAATACACTCCGATTACCATTTAAAAACTCTTTTTCATATCCATTTTTCTTCAGAAAATTAATGATATCAACATCACAATGTTGGATATCTCGTGCGGAAATAGGATTTCCCCTTGTTGAAAAGTCAACATACAAAATAGTTATGTTATATAAATATATTGATCAAACTGTTTGACTTCGCTTAATTTTACTAACTCAAGTATAAATAAACTGCGAATATTTTATAGTAATCCGGCTGATTATTTCATGGTTCGGCGATAAAATGAAAAACAGTAAATCCTGATACATATGGTATAAACAAAATGGGTGATGGTGGACACATCTTTAAGGATGTGACTTTGGGTTTTCCCTCAAGGGAGAATCTGGAGAATCTCAGAAAATCCGGCAAAGAGGATTTCACCGGAGTTACAATTGGCAACAATTTTGTGTTAAGGCCGGGGACAATCATCTACAGTGATGTTACAATAGGTGACAATTTTTAATCCGGACATTCGGTGATGATTAGGGAGAAGACAACTATCGGAGACAATGTCTCTGTCGGCAGTTCTGTAATCATTGAGGGCAACTGCATTATCGGGAACAATGTCTCACTTCAGAGTCTTGTCTATATCCCCACTAACGTGGTAATTGAGGATAACGTCTTCATCGGCCCAAATGCAGTACTTACTAATGACCCGTACCCTCCACGCGGCGGCATCAAAGGTCCGGTGATAAAAAAAGGCGCCTCAATCGGCGCCAATGCAACTATTCTTCCCGGAGTTGTTATAGGTGAGGGTGCTCTTGTTGCCGCCGGAGCGGTTGTGACAAAGAATGTGCCGGCAGGAATGCTGGCTGTCGGTGCACCGGCACGGTTTAAGGAGATGCTTGGGTAACATAGATCGGAAATTAAAAAACATTGGAATTTTGCCCTTTACTTTCATTTACGTTTGAACGAAATATGAGTAATGAATCATAAATTGGTTTCTTATATTCTTCCATTTTTCTTTTCCCTTCTTCGTACCACAGCATAAATTTTGGCAGTGAAATCAATATAGGGCCTGCGTTTTTATTAGAAATACCAGCATCAAAAATAATAATTCCTATGGATTTATCAGATTTTTTTAATTCAGGATTGCTAACCTCAAAAACCCAGACATATTTTGGCAGATCTGCCTTAGAGAATATTTTTGTAACTTTATCACAATATTTATCCCGGTCAGTAAACCAGAATTTAACCCTCTGTGATCTCATCAAATAAGGCCTATGAATAACCTTTCCAGTCGACACTATTTCTTTAATTTTGTCATCAAATTTTGAGATAGTTTCTATAGCACGAGTAAATGAAAATTTGGCAAAATTGTAATGATATGTATCTTCAGGGAGTAAAACAACTGCTTCTAAGAGACATTCATCTATGGTTGTACGTGGAATTGTCATAAATGGGGATGCATTTACATCATGTACTATAAAGTTGTCTATTTCTCCGTTATCTGTTAATGTATATCCTATTGCAACGATCACATGATATATTTCATTATAATTATCTTTTTCAGCTTTTTCACCGGGATAATTATCAATCTTCAATA
Organism: Methanoplanus endosymbiosus; assembly: GCF_024662215.1. Classification (NCBI taxonomy): domain Archaea; kingdom Methanobacteriati; phylum Methanobacteriota; class Methanomicrobia; order Methanomicrobiales; family Methanomicrobiaceae; genus Methanoplanus; species Methanoplanus endosymbiosus. Next base: position 2,841,241 of record NZ_CP096115.1, on the reverse strand, counting down.
GATCTTTATAATTAAAAACAAGATAAACTGGTATTTCAGATTCAATGTAGGAATATAACACATGTGAATCCATTACATTATTGTTTTTATTTTCACGCCAGATATTATCATAAAGATGTCTAAGACAACATTCTTTTATACATTCATCACTACTAAGTTTCTGTTCTATTTCATCATACAAAATACTCTTAGATACGCCATAGTAATAATAATGCGAATATCCAAGTTTCTCAATAAGCCAATTAAAATCACGTGCTTCTATGGGTTTATTACCGCTCTTTTTTGGAAGACTATCAATTATTTCATAAAGAGATAGGTGCTGCTTACCCAGTTCATTGGACAATGTGGATAAAATAATCCACATGCTCGCAGGAGCACACATAGATAATTTTGAATCCGGAACTGTATAGGGGACTGTCCTGATTAATGGATAATTAAAGTCATCAGATTTATACATTTTTTGACATGTTACAAAGAAATTCTTTTTCTGTGGAATTGGAAGAAAAGCATCACTAATTGTTGGTGAAATCGGTCGAAAATCAATATGACCATTATGTCTATGATGGCATTTTTGATCATTGTTTAAATCCGAAATTTCCACGTACCATCTTGTAGCTGCCAAATCAATTTTGTCTGAAAAGCCGGATTCAGGTTCAACTAACTTTTGTCTGAATAAATTTTTTTCAGCTTCCCACTCTTTACAGTTAACTGAATGTATAATTAGAGATCTTATTAATTTGCCACCATATGATGTATCTGAGATTCTCTTTAAAGTAGTTTCAGCATCTATTACAAAGGATTTGTCATATCTGTCCATAATTCAATCAGTTGGAAGTGAATAACGAATTGCATTAGTCTGCCATTCCACCATACTTTCAAATATATTCCAACAGTCCTGACTTAATTCATCAAACAATTGCTCCTTATTTAAATCCCGTTTATCGTAGATATTAAATTCAGGTTCCAGCATAACTTCAATCCATGCGCATTTGGCAGGAGAGTTACTTTTACGTTCAGAATTCAATTTATCAGGAGAAGATATCACTGCCATAATTCACGAATCCTAAATTTTAATTTTGCTTCCGTCTGCGAGACCTTTCCTGATCTCCTTATCTTTATCTTTGGATTCTTTCTTCCCTCGAATAGCTTTTGCATATGAAGCTTTGATCGGCAGAAGTGTTGCCCTTCCACGGTGAGCCATAAGTAACCTAATAGGACACAATATTATTTATGCGTTTATATTGTGCGCTGGCATTTTGTAATATACAGAATACTGCTGGATAATGCTGTGGTTTTAAAATTGAGAATTATCCGGAATATCTTAATTTCAGAGGTAGCAATTGGAATGAATACATTCTGTTATTATGAATCTTAAAACAGAGGGGATGCTCCATGTTTAAGAATAGAAAATATGAATATCGCAATTAATTCTACAACCAGAATTGCAACAAGAAAAACATATCCCCAATTAAATTTTTCAAGAGAACTATCAACGTCCTTGAGGAAGAGCCACCCTTTGATTATAACCAAAGTTGATATCACAAATACAGGATAAGTAATAAAAAGACCTGAATTTTCCAGAAATCCATTATTATATGAGTAAAACAAACCCAAGGGAATTATAACTACTGAAGTAATTCCCAAAAATAAACCAGTACAAATCCACCCCAATAATCTCTTATGGACTTTATGATGACGAGTAATTCTTAATGTGTATTCTGAACCATCTCCCTCAAATAAGAAATATGCGCGCCCCCCACATCTATGGCTGACAAAATTTGTCTTTTCACAAAGAGCTTTAAAATCAGATTTTCCGAGCAGATCACGTTTCTGATCAACTGCATCTAAATAATCATCGAAATCAAAATGCTCCACAGCTTCAATTATAACATAGGTGTTGACCTCTTTAACCAGATCAAAATTAAACAGAACGTACTTTGAATTTTCGTACTTTGAATGGGCATTATTATCTGAGGACGGAGAATAATTTTCAATTGTAATAGTCCGCCTATAATCCGGTTTTATTTCTCTGCCTTCAGCAAGGTATATATTTATAAGATGTTCTGAATGATCATTTTTTCCGGCTTCCTCTGCCCCTGAAAATTCCAGATATTCTCCATTAGAATCAGTTATCTTCAGAAATGGCTTATATTCACCAAGATCATATTAATTACGCTGATGCAATCAGAACTTTCATTAATGAATGTAATGTCATTTGTTACAACATATGATGAAAGTGTTTCAAACCTGAACCGGTAAAGAACCTTTTCTATTTTTGTATTGACATATTCTGAATCTACAGCAGAAGAATTACATGTTATCTTTGTCTGAGAAAAAAATGTCCGGAGTTCTTCTTCCTTCCCTTCGGCAATAATTTCAACCCTGGCATCTCCAAGATTTTTTACATACCCTGTAATGTCTCTGTCAAAAGCCTCTTTTAAAATATACTCACGGAATTCAGCATTCTGAACATTGCAACTGACAATGATTTGAATCCGCTTCATAATTATTTAAATAAGAATTGACATTATTAATATTTTGTTATTTCATTGACACTATTTCCTGATTTGCAATATTGAAGATACTGGATCTTTCGACAAGGAGGAATTTAATGAAGTTACAATAGGTAACTGACATATACTAAGGTCTTGGACAATAATCTATAGTGACGTTACAAAAAGTGACAATTTCTCATCCGGACATTTGGGCGATAACCAGGAATAGGGTGATTACAATGATTGTAAATGAAGTCTTCATAATGTCAAATGCTGTACTTATCAGTTCTTCTTACCTTAATTAGTGGCCCGTATCCTCCACACGGCAGCATCAAAGGTCCGGTGATGAAAAAAGGTGCCTTCACTGGTTTCAATTTAGCAGCATAGTTAGTTGCTTTTCAGTGCATAATTTGTGCTCCGGAAAACCTGAATACAAACATATTATTTGCAATGCAGATCAAACCTCTATAAGTTTTATGGGAAAAAAAGCATTAATCACGGGGATAACCGGACAGGATGGATCTTATCTTGCCGAACTGCTTCTCAGTAAAGGTTATGAAGTGCATGGAATTGTCAGAAGAGCTTCATCTTTTAACACCGGAAGGATTGATCATATCTATTCTGATCCGCATGACCCGCAGGCAAAGATGTTTCTGCACTACGGGGATCTTGCAGACTGTGAACAGATATCCAATATAATCTACAATGAAAAACCTGATGAAGTCTATCATCTCGGCGCCCAGAGCCATGTGAGGGTCAGTTTTGATACTCCGGAATATACCGGAAATGTAACCGGTCTTGGTTCAACGAGGATCTTAGAGTCAATCAGGAAGAACAATAACGTAATTAAGTTTTACCAGGCGTCAAGCAGTGAGATGTTTGGTGCGGCAAATCCTCCACAGGATGAAAATACAGAATTTATTCCAAGAAGTCCGTATGCCTGTGCAAAACTTTACGCATACTGGATGGTCAGGAATTACCGTGAAGGCTACAACCTCTTTGCCTCAAATGGTATTTTATTCAACCATGAATCACCAAGACGTGGAGAGACATTTGTTACAAGAAAAGTTACACGTGGTATAGCATCTATCATTGCCGGAAAGCAGAAGTACCTCTATATGGGTAATCTTGATGCAAGAAGGGACTGGGGTTTTGCACCGGAATATGTAGAGGGAATGTGGAGAATTCTTCAGCACGATAAATCTGATGACTTTGTTATTGCAACCGGTGAGACGCATTCAGTAAAGGAGTTTCTGGAGAAAGCTTTCTCATATGTTGGAAAGGATATGGAAGATTACGTAAAGATTGATCCAAAGTATTTCCGCCCTACAGAGGTTGAGGTTTTAATTGGCAACTCTGAAAAATCACAGAGGGAACTTGGATGGAAACCTCAGATAACATTCTCAGACCTGGTAAAAATCATGGTTGATGCCGATATGAGGGAGGCCGGACTTGAGGTTGTCGGTGAGGGTGACGAGATAATTCAGAAGAAATTCCCTGACAAATGGTGGAAAGGCGACTGAAGATCTGCTATTATGTCAGTGACTATGGCATGGGGCATGCCACACGCTGTGTTGCAGTAATCAGGGGTATAACTGAGTATTTTAAGGATGCTGAATTCATCATTAAAACCAGTAAATCTCCCGAATTCTTTTTTAATTCACTTGATGGATATAATATCAGGGTTGTCAGTCAGAATAATGACGTAGGTGTTATTCTGGAACCGGGGACGCTTGAGGTTGATAAAACCGGGACATACAGTCTTTTTAAAGACTGGATGAGATCATGGCCGGAATTTATCTCCACAGAAACGGCATTTTTAACGGATGAGGGTGTGGACCTGGTGATCTCGGACATTGTTCCGCAGGCATTTACTGCTTCGGCCAAAGCAGAGATACCTTCTGTTGCAGTCTCCAACTTTACCTGGCATATTGTCTTTTCAGGTCTTTTTGGAGATGATGATCCTGATGTCATCCGTATAAAGGATGCTTATGCATGTGCAGATTCTGCGCTTGTACTTCCATTTAATGAACCGATGGATGTATTTGAGAATAAAAAAGAGATTTCCTTAATTACCCGGAAGGTTACTGAAGATTTAAAGTTTAAGGCCGGGATTTCAGATGAATTTGTGATTTTTTTAAACCTGTTAAACATTGAGGATAATATCCCTGAGTTACTGTTTGATATTCCGGGAGTAAAAATTCTGCTCCCGTTTAACTCCGGGCTGAATATCTCAAATTCAGTTAAAATCCCAAAGTCGGAGACAGAATCGCAGAACTGGATTGCAATGTGCGACCTTGTTGTAACAAAAACCGGTTACAGCACAATTTCTGAAGCTGTATCAAACGGAGTTTATACACTGGTCCTTAGAAGAGACGGCTTTGCAGAGGATGAATGGGTTATCAATGAGGTTTCAAAGAACGGTTTTGGAGAGGAGATTTCCATTGAGGATTTGTATGCCGGAGACTGGATTTTGGACTTTAAATCAGGAAGTAGGTTAAGACGTAAATCAAAAAGTAGATTAACAGTTCAGAATAAAGATTATAATTACGTAAACGATGGGACGATTCAGGTTGTTGATGAGATCAGGAAACTGATGAGATTGGATCATAATGGGATTAGATCGTTAATGAAAATTTAAACTGAAAATCCCTGATCCGGGATCAGTGAAAACCTGAATACGATATTATATATCTGGTAATTATCAGAATTATTAAAACATACATAAGGGCATAATATGACATATTTTACTGGCAAAAAAATTCTTTTAACCGGGGGAAACGGCTTTCTTGGAAAGAATGTTGTAAAGGAACTGGTATCCAAAGGAGCAAATCCGGACGACATTATTATTCCGCGAAGCAGTGAATGCGACCTCAAAGTCTGGGAGAACTGCGTAAAGGCTGTTGAAGGTATTGACATTGTAATTCACCTTGCAGCAAATGTTGGCGGTATTGGCTACAACCAGAACAATCCCGGTGTTTTATTCTATGACAACGCAATAATGGGCATTCAGCTCATGGAAGCTGCCCGGCAGGCCGGAGTTGAGAAGTTTGTTGCAGTCGGTACAATATGTGCTTACCCCAAGTTCACCCCGGTCCCGTTCAGGGAGGACGACATCTGGAATGGTTATCCGGAAGAGACAAATGCACCCTATGGCCTTGCAAAGAAGATGATGCTTGTCCAGGCACAGGCATACAGGCAGCAGTATGATTTCAATGCAATATACCTTCTCCCGGTAAACCTCTACGGCCCCGGTGACAACTTCAATCCCGAAAGCTCACACGTCATTCCGGCCCTCATCAAGAAGTTCACTGACGCAATAAGGAACGATTCTGATTCAGTTGAAGTCTGGGGCACAGGAAGTGCATCCCGTGAGTTCTTATATGTTGATGATGCTGCACGTGGAATTGTCCTTGCAGCAGAAAAATACAACAAACCTGACCCGGTTAACTTAGGTTCCGGCATGGAAATTACCATCCGCGACCTCGTAACAAAAACTTCTGACATTTCAGAATTCAACGGTGAAATCGTCTGGGACACCACAAAGCCTGACGGCCAGCCAAAGAGATGCCTTGATGTCAGCCGTGCAAAGGACGAATTTGGCTTTGTTGCTCAGACAACTTTTGATGCCGGCCTGAAGAAAACCATTGAGTGGTATCAATCCAATTACTGATTACGCTGAATAATTATGAAATATATTGTCACCGGCGGAATGGGTTTTATCGGTTCAAATCTTTCGGAATACCTGGCGAAAGATCATGATGTCACAATAATTGATGACGGGGCAACGGGGAGATATATCAATATCAAAGACCTTGTTGAGAATAAAACCGGCGATTCAGGAACTGCTGAAGATCTGGGAAATTCAGTAAATTTTGTAAAAGGAAGCATAACAGATCTGGATCTCCTAAAAAAAGAGTTTGAAGATGCAGACGGAATCTTCCACCAGGGAGCCATACCTTCAGTTCCAAGATCAGTTGCAGATCCGGCAAGGACCAGCAATGTCAATATTGAAGGTACATTAAATGTTCTTATTGCTGCCCGTGACTGCGGTGTCAGAAAAGTAGTATTTGCATCTTCATCCTCGGTTTACGGAAATACGCCAACACTGCCAAAGGTAGAGACTATGTGCCCTTCCCCCCTCTCACCATATGCTCTTCAGAAACTTGCAGGTGAGACTTACTGCAGAATCTTTACAGACCTCTACGGTCTTGACACTGTTGCACTCCGTTACTTCAATGTCTTCGGCCCAAAGCAGGACCCTAATTCACAGTATGCAGCAGTAATTCCAAACTTTATTAAGAAAGTTCTGAATAAGGAAGCGCCCATCATCTACGGAGACGGTGAACAGACCCGTGACTTTACGTATGTCAAAAATGTAATCCAGGCAAATGTCAAGGCAATGGAGTCTGATGCAACCGGATTTTACAATATTGCATGTGGTGAAAGAATATCACTCAATAACCTTGCCAAAAACATAATGGAAATATTAAATTTCGATACAGAGCCAATATATGAAGAGCCAAGAGTCGGGGATGTAAGGGATTCACTTGCAGACATTTCCAAAGCAAATAAAGCATTCAACTACAAACCAGAATACAGTCTTAATGATGGGCTTAGGGAGACAATAGAATGGTACCAGAACCAGTAACGTCAAAACCAACAGATAAAGATCCAAAATCAGCATCAACTGAAAAATCATCAATACAAAATGTGACAAAAAAGTCTGATTCAAAGGTAGAAAGTTCAAAATCAACTGAAGATATGACAGTCTGCGTGGTAGGTCTTGGATATGTGGGCCTTCCACTTGCAGAAGCTTTTACCGGAAAGATCAGGACAATCGGCTATGAAATTGTTGAAGCAAAAGCAAAGGAGATAGCTGATTCAACCAAAACATCACTTATTGTTACATCAGATTCCGCAATGATAAAGGAAGCTGATATGATTGCAATATGTGTTCCAACTCCGGTTCTAAAATCCAAAGAGCCTGATCTATCATATGTTAAATCCGCAGCCACCACCGTTGGCCAGAACCTAAAACACGGTGCTATTGTTGTGCTTGAGTCTACAGTGTATCCGGGTGCAACAGAAGAAATAGTAATTCCAACTCTTGAAAAAGAATCCGGTATGATATGCGGAGTGGATTTCAAAGTAGGTTATTCTCCTGAAAGAATCAACCCCGGTGATGACGAACACACTCTGGATAAAATAACAAAAATTATCTCCGGAATGGATGAAGAGACAACAGAAACTCTTGCAGATATATATGGCTTAATTACAACGGTTTACAAAGCTCAAAACATCAAAACCGCCGAGGCTGCAAAGGTCATAGAAAATATCCAGCGTGATCTAAACATTGCCCTGATGAATGAACTTTCTTTAATTTTCAGCAGGATGGATATTGACACAAAAGCAGTCATTGATGCGGCATCAACCAAGTGGAACTTCCACCAGTACAGACCAGGTCTTGTTGGCGGACACTGCATCCCGGTTGATCCTTATTATCTTGTTTACAAAGCCAAGGCACTTGGATACCATCCTCAGGTAATACTGGCAGGTCGTGCAATCAACGACTACATGCCAAAGCACGTGGCAGAAATGGCCATAAAGGGTATGATTGAAGCCGGAAAAGTCATAAAAGGTGCCAAAGTTCTTATCATGGGCCTTACATACAAAGAAAATGTCGCTGACACCAGAGAGAGTCCTGTTGAATACATGATTCAGGAACTTAAGGAATGGGGTGTTGATGTTTATGGCTATGATCCCTTACTAAAAAATTCAGAGATTGAACATTTTGGTGCTGTTCCGGTTGATGGTTCCTTATTTAATACCTCAAACGAAACTGATATCAGCACAAAGAAGAATGATATAATTAACAATTTCAAAGCGGACTGCATAATTCTTACTGTTATTCATGAGGAGTTCAATAATCTTAAAGTAGAAGATTATAATGAGCTAATGAATTCAGAATCATCATTTATAGATGTACGTGGTCTTTTTAAGAGTAACTGTCAGGAAATGAATAACGTCAGATATAATAGAGTCTAATTTTTGTAAATTTTAAGGGATTGGGGAGTAATTATGAAAATTAAATTTACTTTGGAAATTGTCATATTCGGGAGGGTGAATATTGAGTGAAGTTAAAAAGGCAGTAATACCTGTTGCAGGTCTTGGAACAAGATTTCTGCCGGCAACAAAGGCTATGCCAAAAGAGATGCTCCCTCTTATTGACAGACCGATTATTCACTATGTTGTTGAAGAGGCAATTAACTCCGGAATTGAGGACTTAATCTTAATCACCGGCAGGAGCAAACGTCCGATTGAGGACTATTTTGATGATTCTCCCGAACTTAAGATGCACCATCAAATATTGGTACAACCAAACATTACGCATTTACACAAGACATTTATAACTACATCAAAAGAACAAATATGGTGGAAAGAGAAACAACTTACAGATAAAACCCATCTGCTCAATTATTTAAAAGAGGTTAATAAAAATAAAAGATGAAAACACTAATTCAGGATGTAGAGGATTTATCAGGAGCCACCTTATAGACAGAATCCTAGAGAACAAACATTTAAATTATATCAATTAAATTAAAGGAAAAGAACAAGTATGATTTATCTAAATAATTACAAAATCTTGAAAGATTTTGGAGATGGAATTAATTATAGAATATATTTTAGGAGTGTGCAAATTTAGTGGCCGATCTTAAAAACTCATTTCAGATGCTTTTCTATTTTTTCAGGCCGCATAAAAAACTGATGGCTGTCTATCTAATTAGTCTGATGGCCTTTAGTGCATTGGATGTATTCAGAGTAGCACTCATTTATCCAATCGTTAATTATGGACTTGATGTAAACAGTAACTTGTCAATATTCGATACAATATTCCAGTTAATATTCCCTTTGGATGTTAATCCTTTTATAGCATCAGGAATTCTGCTTGCAGTGACCACACTATTTATGACAGGATTTGAGATTATTATTGCATATTTTGCTAGCCTGACATTTGCATCAGTCAGGAATACAACAGATCACTTAGTATTCAAAATATTAAAGAGTCAGCCATATGAATATTTTGCCGGACATAAACAGGGAGATTTATTATACATTGGGCAGATAGCAGTAAATCAAACTGGAAGTGCAGTAAATAATTTTATAATTTTTATTCAGAATCTATTGCTTTGTACCTTCTATCTATTATTTATATTTATCCTGTCATTTGAAATAAGTATATTTATACTTATTTTTGGAGTTATGTTTGTATTTTTCATCAAAAAAATAATTTTTACAAGGATATACAACCATGGAAGAATACTAAATGATGTTTCAAAAGTCAAATCTGTGATATACAATGAATTTATATCCGGAATTAAATCTATATTCATTACAGATTCAATAAAATTCTGGGCAAAGAAATATGATGTTGCTGTAGAAAAGTTACTTAAAAGTTACACCAAAGTTGTGTTTATCCGGAGAATTCCCGGAATTATAAATAATTTCATTTTATTCATGATAATAGCTCTGGGGGCAATAGGGCTTTATATTTTTACAGACGGGAATTTTCTGCCGTACATTGGAATATTCGGAACTTATCTCCTTGCCCTTTACAGAATGATTCCGGCATTAAACGGATGTCAGACTCAATATGGTGCCATTATGCAGCAGTTGCCGGCAATAGAATCTGTATATGATCTTCTTAAAGATTATGAGGATTCAGAATTAAGTTCCGAGAAGGTTGCAGATAAAAAGCGGGAAAAGAAGAGATTCATATTTAATCAGGCAATTACATTCAGAGATGTAAATTTCAGGTATAAAGAAGGCCTGAACAATACAATCCAAAACTTATCCTTTGAAATAAAGAAAAACTCAAAAGTTGCAATTGTCGGAAACTCCGGAGCCGGGAAGACAACTATTGCAAATCTCCTTGCATTACTCTATAAGCCAACTTCAGGAGGTGTACTTGTTGACGGAGTAAATATCTATGATTTCAGCAAATCAGATTACTTAAGAACACTTGGTTATCTCGGACAGGAGACATTTGTTTATCATGATACCATTAAAGAAAATATCAGGTTTGGTCTTGAATGCTCAGATGAAGATATAACTGAAGCAGCAAAACTTGCTGATGCCCATGAATTCATTATGGCAACACCTGATGGTTATGAGACCATTATCGGCGATCAGGGTATGAAGCTTTCCGGCGGACAGAGACAGAGGGTTGCAATCGCAAGAATTATGTTAAGGAAACCCGAAATACTTCTGCTGGATGAGGCTACAAGTGCACTTGACAATGTATCCGAGCAGAGAGTAATGGAATCTGTTGACCGCCTTTCAAAAGATATGACAGTAATTATTATTGCACACCGCTTATCAACAGTGCAGAATGCTGATGTGATTCATGTCCTTAAGAAAGGAAAGATATCAGAAAGCGGAACACATAAAGAATTACTCGAGGCAAAGGGAGAATACTACAACCTCTACACAAAGCAAAAGCAACATAATTAATAGTTAATATGACCAAATTATCAATAATAGGATTATTGCCCCCGGCTCTTGACGATACGGCGGGCAGATACGATCTATGGATGAGTAGAGGAAAGATCTTGGAGAGCGGGATTTGAATGAGATGACGATATGCATTAATATAATTAAGGAGATTTGATTGATTTCTATTGATTCTGAGGCAAAAAATGAGTACACATAACAATGTAAAAAAAATTAACCCTAAGGATTTACTCGTTCCTGAAAGGTTGGATATTATTGTTAAATATCTATATATACAGGCTTTAGAAAGTAGACAAGATAATGACTTTTTTAACAAATTATATATCAACCACATCTTAAAAAGAACCGGTGGCAAACAATACATCTATCAATACATTGATGGAAAACCTTATCAATCCCATTCCAAGGAAGGGATTGACAGATATCTCGATGATTTTCTGTTGATGATTGAATCATTTAAGAAAAGTGGTTTCCAAAAAGAGTATTTTATACCTGTTTCATCCCAAAATGGTATCATTCTGGATGGAGCTCATCGTGCAAGTTGCTGCATATATTTTAATATTGAGCCAATTGTTCTCTATGAACCCCGTCTAGGTCGCAAGTGGGATTATAAATGGTTTCTGGAAAATGATTTTGAACAAGAGGAGATTAACATCATTGTAGAAACATTCTGCAAAATTAAAAAAGAAAATGTTTTTGCCTGTATACTGTGGGCACCACTAAAAGAATATTGGGACGATATACAGGAAATAATTACGAAAAGCTATAAGATTATTTACGTAAAAGATTTTAAGATTAATAATTCTAACTTTGATGAACTTGTATACGATATTTATTCTCAGGAGTTTGGAGTTGATATACCCAAAAAGATAACTAATAAAATTAATCTTTTAAAAGAATATAACACGGATTTAAGATTAATTTTTTTCTATATTGACGAACCCGAATACATACAAATGAATCAGCGGGACATGTGTCTTCAGGTAATTAAACAAAAAGAAAAAATTAGAGATAATTGGAATTCGATAATCGAGAAGGAAAAATTCATAACTTTACATACTTCAGATAACAGCGAACATACACAACACATCACCAGTATTTTTTTATCACAGAACAATCTTGCACATCTTAATCTAAGAAAAGCAACACATTACCGCAAGGAATTATTTAATTGGTTGTGTGAATATGAAAATGTTTTAAAACATTACGGAATTTCCAAAAACGATTGTTGCATTGTGGGTAGTGGACCACTTGAAATAGTTGGTATAAGAGAAGCAACAGATATTGATTTTATTTTACATAGCACAATTCGAGAGAAACTCTTTGATGAAAAATCGAGATCTCTATCAGAGAATGTTGATATCGTTCATAAAGGCTATCATGAATATAACAATCCATCATTACCTATTTCAGATGATGAGATAATTACCAATAATAAAAATCATTTTTTATTCAGGGGTTTGAAATTTGCGAACATAAAAATAATTAGAGAGAGGAAAAACAACCATCAGAGAGATAAAGATGTGGAGGATGTTTATATGATTGATGAGTTTTTCAGGAAAAATAAAATAGATAGAGGTGTTTAATCAAAATGAACGAAGATTTTGTTGAAACTTTCAAAAGTGTGTTGTATGAGGAAAGTAACGCAATAAAAAATGTTGCAGAATATATTGACACTTCTCAAATAAGAGCTACAATTAATATACTGGATTGTTGTAAGGGAAAGTTTGTTCTCATAGGGATTGGAAAATCAGGTATTATTGCCAAAAAAATATCTGCCACACTTAACAGTATAGGTTGTGTTTCTATCTATCTCCATCCCTCAGAAGCCTTACATGGAGACTTTGGTATAGCAACAAAGGATGATGTTGCTATAATTATCAGTAATAGCGGAGAAACTGAAGAAATTATAAAATTTTTACCATACCTCAATCATAGAAATGTTCCAGTAATAGCGATTGTAGGAAACAAAAACTCAATACTTTCACAAAAATCCAATGCATGTCTTAACTATTTCTTTGAAAAGGAAGCTGACCAATATAATTTGGTACCCACTACAAGCACCACAGTCTCTCTTGCAATCGGTGATGCGATTGCTGTGATCCTCATGACATTAAAAAAGGTCACACCCCACACATTTGCACTTAACCACCCTGCGGGTAGCCTTGGTAAAAGACTTACCTTAAAAGTTAGAGATATTATGCATGGTGGGAACAATAACCCATTGGTAACCCTCGAAGATGACTGGATTAGTGTTATTGAGGGTATGAACAAAAAAAGCACTGGCGCAGTAAATGTAGTTGATGATCAGGGCTTTTTAATTGGTATCATTACTGATGGAGATATCAGAAGAATCCTCAAAAAAACGAAACCGGATCAGCTCACGACATTAACTAGTCAGGATATGATGACATCAGATCCAACAATTGTATATGACGATATGTTATGTTACGATGTTCTTAAGTTACAAAATAATTTAAGTGTATCTTTTTCTGTTTTTCCTGTCATTGATCAGAATAACTTTTGTGTTGGAATGATCCGCATTATTGATATTCATAAGCACTTGGGAGTATTTCAATGAAAATAATTGCTGTGATTCCTGCTCGGTATGAGTCCACCAGACTGCCAGGAAAACCACTTGAAACAATCCAAAAGAAACCAATGATTCAATGGGTTTATGAAGCGGCCCTGGCTTCAAATTATTTCGATAAAGTAATCGTTGCTACCGATGATCAGCGAATTATTGACTGTGTCATCTCTTTTAATGGACTGGCAATAATGACACGGTCAGATCATATTTCGGGGACTGATCGAGTTGCTGAAGTAGCTGAATTGTATAGTGATGTTGATGTTATTGCTAATATCCAGGGAGATCAGCCCTTTATCACAAAAGATTTGCTTTGCGCCTTATTAAAACCTTACTTAGATAAAACAAACCCTGAGATGACAACTGTTGCCTGCCAATTGAAAAATGATGATTTTAATAACCCGAATGTTGTTAAAGTACTTCTTAATAAAAATAGTGAGGCTTTATATTTTTCACGGGCTTCAATTCCATATTATAGAAAAAAAGGAAACGCTCCAGTTTACTGCCATCTCGGCTTATATGCTTTTCAAAGAGATTTCCTTTTAAAATATTCGAAAATGTCTGTTACGGATCTTGAAAAATGTGAAAGCCTTGAGCAGTTAAGGGCTTTAGAAAATGGTTATAAGATTATAGTGACCACTACTAAAGATAACATTTTTGAAATAAATACATATAAAGATCTTGCAAAAGCAAAAAAACTATATGAAAATGATGAGAATTTATAATTAAGGAATATTACTTACAAATAATTTTATAATTATGACACTCTTTGAGGGCAGTTTTTCAAACATGACTATTACAAATAATTCATCTAAATTACAACATATCCGGGCAATCTTTCTTGATTGTGATGGCGTATTAACAGATGGTTCGCTATACTATGGATCAGGTGGCGAGACATATAAAAAGTTCAATGTAAAAGATGGTCTTGCGATTAAAGAGATTATTAGAGCTGGGTTTTATGTTTTTGTAATCTCTGGTCGAAAATCTGAATCTTTATCAATTCGATGTAATGAACTGGGTATTACTGGAATTCATCAGAATATAAGTGATAAACTAGCATGTGCTAAAGAGATCTGTTCTGACTATGATATATTACTTTCAGAAGTAATCTATATGGGAGATGATTTGAACGACCTTGAACTACTTCAGGCTTGTGGATTTTCAATAGCCCCAGCTGATGCCGCCAAATCAATAAAATCAAAGGTCGATTACATCTGCAAAGCTTCGGGTGGAAAAGGTGTGGTTGCAGAGATCGCCAATGAATTCTTACAGAATCAGCGAGTTGAACCTTCCAGAGAGAATAATAATAACTTTTCTGAAGAATACTCCAAGAAAGAATACTCATTAAAAAAATTAATTCGATCGGACATAAAAAAAACAAAACTACAACTGGATGCCGAAGCACAGTGGTTGGAGCCATCAAAGCTACAGACAGTAGTGGACATCATGCAGACAATATTCCCCCATGTTGATTCTAAAGATGATATTACGCAGGTATTAAAAAAAAAATCGGAGGGGCACAAGGGTTTAGTTTTGATTATTAATAATGAATCTGAACTTCTGGGTATTGTTGCTGATGATGATATTCATCAATATTTACAATACAAAAAACAAAAGATATATAAATTGAATGCTGCAGATATCATGAATAGTTTCCCAATTGTATTTTCCCCAAATGATACAATACAAAAAGTCATCGATACAGCAGGAAAAACAGGAAAAAATATCTATCCAATTGTTAATAGGGATAATATTGCGATAGGGATTGTTAACCTGATACGAGGAAAAATTAATTATGATTGATCTTTATAAAAAAATCACTTCGGAACGGTTTATTATTGCTGGTCCATGTGTTATTGAGAGTGAAGATTTAGTATTGAACACTGCAATGCGTCTAAAAGAACTTGCAGTTAAGTATAATATACCTATTATCTTCAAGGCATCATTTGATAAAGCCAATAGGACATCTCTTTCATCCTATCGCGGTCCCGGACTGGATGAGGGATTGCGTATATTAGGCAATGTAAAGAATATTATAGGTCTACCGATTCTCACAGATATTCATGAAGCATGGCAGGCATCACGTGTTGCTGAGGTCTGTGATATTATTCAAATCCCTGCCTTCTTATGCAGACAAACAGATCTACTTGTAGAGGCTGCAAAAACTGGTAAAATTGTGAATATTAAAAAAGCTCAATTTCTATCGGCAAAGGCTATGCAATTCCCTATTGAGAAAATTATTGCTAATGACAACGATAAAGTACTATTAACCGAGCGCGGAAATATATTTGGATCCGACAACCTTGTTGTAGATCCAAGAAATATCGTGGATCTATTAGATTTTAATTACCCTGTAATTATGGACATAACTCATTCTCTTCAAACTCCTGCTTCAACATCATCGACTACAGGGGGTAATCGAACATATGCTATGCCTTTTACAAAAATGGCACTTGCTCTTGGTGTTTCTGGGCTTTTCTTTGAAGTGCATCCTGATCCATCTACTGCTTTATCAGACGGGCCCAATATGATTCCACTTAATGAATTTGAAACATTTATTCATGAGATAAAAAGATGGGAAGAACAAATCTAAAATAACTATTCGGCCATGAATTATGATATTTACAGAATAAAAACTGTGGTGAAAAGACATGATTATACCTAAAACAGATAAAAAAAACATAGTTATTTGGGGTTTTGATAATAAGAGTCTTGAATATTATTATGCACTCTTAGAGCTGATTACAGATAAAAATATATTTATTTGCAATTATGTATCCCAATTTGAAAGCGAATCTAATTCACTTGATAGAAAGATATTGGATTATGATTTCACCATAACCCTTGAAAATGTTTTTGATATGAAAAATGATGTATCAATTATCATATTGAATGATTATTATAATAAATTCTATAGTATTGTTGAATTGGGTTGGATAGAAGAGAATAACATACAGATAATACCACATTTGGAACTGGTAAGAATTTATGCAACAAATATATGCAATGCTAACTGTGTGATGTGTGATATCGGAACAGCCAGTAAAAAGGGTATTGATAAACTTCGAGTTGATACAGAAAATGAAATTCCGATTTCTACCATAGAAAAGTTACTTGAGTCTCCCCTTTTAAAAGAAAATAAAATGAAATTTTCTTTAGGGATGGTAGAACCATTAATTCATAGAGATATTGGAAAAATTGTGGGCTTAATTAGTTCAAAAGGCCATTCTGTTGCTGTAATCACAAATGGAATATTGTTGGAAAGGAAAGCCAAAGAATTGATAGAAAATAATGTTGATTATGTGATGGTAAGTATTGATGGAACAGAACACATTCATGATAAGATTAGGGGACGAAAAGGAATATATCGAAAGGCAATTAATGGTATTAAACGATTACATGAAATTCAACCGAATATGAAAGTTGTTATAAACTGTTGTATATCCAATTTAAATTATGGTGGTTTATATGATCTTATAAAAGGGATAGAAAATGAAAAACTAAATGTAGAGGTTAGATTTCAGCATTTGTATTTTGTTAGCAAGAAAATGGCAGATAATCACAACTCAACAGTTGAAGATTATAGGTTGAAACAGACTCAGTCATCAATTGGTGAGGAAAGTATAGCAACCGATATAGATTTTTATGTATTGTCTCAACAAATAAAAAAAATTAAGAGAATAAAATTGAATTATATTAGTTCTATACGTTTTAGACCTCCATACACTGAACCAATTGAACTGAGTAATTATTATAATTTATCTGGTCAACCTTTAGAGGGTTTAGATAAATGCTTTTTCCCGTATAATCAGGTTTCAATTAAAACAAATGGTGATGTTGTTTTCCATACAAGGTGCTACAATTATGTCATTGGGAATATGCTTGAAAAGGATATAAATGATATTTTTAATGGGAATGATGCAAATATTTTCCGCGAGATTTTGAAGAAAAATAAATATTGTTTTTGTGCCTGTACAAGATGTTGTGGAATTATGGGTGGGTGGTGAGCAACATATTTTCTTCCAATCAAGGAGTTTCTCCAATGGTCAAAGTTGGATTTTTCAGTGACATATAAGTAGGAAATAAGTCCTTCCTGCTTAAGGTAACTGATAATTACGGATTATCAGTCATCAGCGGACATATAGGTGTCCCCACCTATAAAATGCCACACATGTTATGCCCGAGCATATATTATGAACCATTTAAATGATAAACAAAAGTATGAAGGTACTAGTATAATTAGTGATTCCTTCGAAAAGCAAGTAAATAACAGATCCAATGAATGTTTCTTTTTTTGTTGTTCTCCCAGTCTTGCAATTATTGATAGTTGGATTTCTGTAATCTATCATCTCAAACAAAAAAAACCTGACTCTGAATTTATATTTTATATGCCAAAAAGTCGTACTGTCGATGAACTAGATCTAGATAGTACTCTGATTAAAATAGCTTCTAAATTATTTGATCGCATTGTATTTTGTTCTCACGCTAGTATAATGTCTACTTCAAAGAATTTTGAAGAGGCAAAGAAGTTAAATCATCGGCACTATATTTTATCTTTACCTTTAAAAATTTTATTGCACAAAATTCAATTCTTTGACTTTGCAAACAACATCCAAAAACTTTTAGATTTTTTGATTAAATATTTATATAAGGATTACATTTTCTCCCTCAACTATTTTAATGACCGAAAAACTGCTCTGATGTTTGATATATATGAATCAACAAAAGAATATAATAGTCAACTAATGTCTACACTGTCCTCCAAACCAATATTTTCAATAAGCCACGGTATAGATTTTGAAGGCATTACTCCTGAAAATATTACAAATATTACTGATATTAACACTAATCAAAGTGTAAGCTGTAATCATGTTGATAATGTAGTAGTATATACCAATAGTAATTATCAAAAAAGCTACTTTCAATCAAAATATGGCCTCAATGAGGGATCGATACGTTCTTTGGGCGTACCTCGTCATGATATCAAATGGATTGACTTTCTGCTATCGCAGGAATCTAATAGAGATCTCCCCTTTGAGAAAGGTTACATCTCTTTTTTTTCGAGACCTGGCACAACAGATTATCATCCAAAAGATAGAAAAATTAAAGCTATTGAAGCGATTCAACGAATTGCAATGGAATATAATCTACCCATTATTGTAAAATTACATCCTAAAGAAAAGCGTGATGGAACATTTGAGCGAGTATTTGGTTTAGATAATTATGGATCAACATGGGCCTATTCCAATGCCCATCCTTTTGCACTCGCGAAAAATTGTGCCTTTGCTGTTGTTTTTATTTCAGCGGTGACATTAGATATGGTAAAAATGGGTGTTCCCGTTATCGAAATACTTGATTTACGGGGATTAGAAGCACATGATAATAACACAGCTTTACGTGATCAAGCTGGAGATCCAGTAAAAATCAAACGATACCTAGGACTTGTTCTCGGCGCAAGTGATTATGCCCAACTAAAAAAACATGTAGACGATATAATGACTGACCGGCAGAAGGTTGTTAATAAACTTCAGGCAGAATATGCAAAATATTTTAATCAAACACCACATATTAATGAAGTAATTGCAAATGAAATCTGTGAAGCATTAGATAACTGGGAAGACATTAAATAGTACACATCAAGAACAGAATAAAACCAATATTAACAATATGATTGCCTTCGTAGGATAATAATAAAGCATTATTTTGGACAAGAGACATTTGTTTATCATGATACCATTAAAAATAATACCAAATTTGGTCTTGAATGTTCAGAAGAGGATATAATTGAAGCAGCAAAACTTGCTGATGCACATAATTTTATTATAACAATGCCTGAAGGCTATGAAACCATTATTGGTGATCAGGGCATGAAACTTTCTGGAGGTCAAAGACAAAGGGTTGCAATAGCAAAATTATGCTAAGAAAACCCGAAATACTTCTTCTTGATGAGGCTACAAGTGCACTCGATAACGTTTCAGAGCAAAGGGTAATGGAATCTGTTGACCGTCTCTCAAAAGATATGACAGTAATTATAATTGCACACCGTCTCTCAACAGTTCTGAATGCTGATGTAATTCATGTCCTTAAGAAAGGAAGCATCTCAGATACTGGAACTCATGAAGAATTGCTCAAGAAAAAAGGAGAATACTATAACCTCTATACAAAACAGAAAAATATTGATAATAATGCTCTTGTTGAGTTTTAACATTGGTTAAAATAATTGCCACATCATATGAATACAATAAATTGGAAATTTAGATTAAAATGAAAACTATTGACAAGATCTACGCATTCATTCCAGCACGTGGTGGTAGCAAAAGAATACCAAACAAAAACCTGCAATTAATTGCCGATAAACCTCTAATACAGTATACAATAGAGGTAGCATTAAAATCTTCAATATTTGATAAGGTAATCGTATCAACTGATGATTTGCAAATCGAGTCATTGTCTAACGATTTAGATGCTGAAGTTCTCAGAAGACCACCGGAGCTGGCACAGGACACAAGTACTACTATTGACTCGGTTCTTCATTTTATTAATGAATATAAACTAAATCCTGATGATATAATTATCCTTTTGCAGCCAACATCCCCTCTAAGAAATGAAATACACGTTAAAGAGGCATTGGAAACCTTCCTTTCAGGTAAAGGAAGTTCATTAGTTAGTGTTACAAATCCGGAACACCCTCCCCAATGGAATTTCAAAGTTGAAAATGACTATTTGGTCCCGTTAATGGATGAAAGATTCATATTTATGAGAAGTCAGGATTTGCCGGAAACTTACATTCCAAATGGGGCAATTTATATTTCAAGAGTGAGCACAATAGTAAATAAAAAGACATTTTATTGTAAAGATATATTACCATATGTAATGAGCAGAGAGGACAGTATAGATATTGATGAAGCCCTAGATTTAAAGTTAGCAGAAATTATAATTGAAAATAAGGACATTTATGGTTAATAATAGACAAAACTTCAGATAGAATTATTTCATCATATATTTATAAATTAAATTAATACATTTTGGGGAAATATGTACTCACAAAAGAATAACTTAAAAAGTCAATGTTACGTAATTGCAGAAGCCGGAGTTAACCACAACGGCGATATCAACCTTGCAAAAAAATTAATTGATGCTGCAAAAGATTCCGGAGCTGATGCCGTAAAGTTTCAGACTTTCAAAGCGGAAGAAGTAGTATGTAAAACTGCTGGAAAAGCCCAGTATCAGATTGAGAACACAGGCAGTTCAGAATCACAATATGAGATGATCAAAGCCCTTGAACTCAGCGATGAAGATTTTACTGAACTAAAAAAATATGCTGATGAAAAGGAAATAACTTTTTTGTCAACACCCTTTGATCATCAGAGTGCAGATTTTCTGGAAAAATTAGGAGTTCCTCTTTTTAAAATTCCATCCGGAGAGATTACAAATATTCCTCTTCTTGAGCATATTGGAAAAAAGCAAAAACCTGTGATTCTTTCAACCGGAATGTCAACACTTGGCGAAGTAGAAGAAGCAATTGAGTCCTTAAAATCATCCGGAACAACAGACATTACTCTTCTTCACTGCACAACTTCATATCCGGCACCTATTGAAAGCGTAAACCTTTCTGCAATGGAAACCATGAGGTGTGCATTCAAACTTCCGGTTGGATACTCAGATCATACCGAAGGAATAACAATTCCAATTGCAGCTGTAGCACTTGGAGCAGTAGTGATTGAAAAGCATTTCACCATTGACAAGAATCTCCCCGGTCCGGATCATAAAGCATCACTTGAACCGGATGAATTAAAGGCAATTGTTGAAGCCGTCAGAGATGTTGAACTTGCAATGGGTAATGGAATAAAAGCAGCAAATGATGCTGAAAGGAATAATATTCAGGTTGCAAGGAAAAGTCTTGTTGCCAGAAGGAATATTAATGAAGGTTCTGTATTAATGAAAGATGATGTTACAGCAAAAAGACCTGGAACCGGAATTCCTCCTAAGTATTTTAATTTAATAATTGGTAAGAAAATGAATAAATCATTAAGAAGAGATGAACAGATTAA
The DNA here is from genome assembly GCF_024662215.1 of Methanoplanus endosymbiosus. NCBI lineage: Archaea > Methanobacteriati > Methanobacteriota > Methanomicrobia > Methanomicrobiales > Methanomicrobiaceae > Methanoplanus > Methanoplanus endosymbiosus. The sequence goes on along the minus strand of NZ_CP096115.1, from coordinate 2,819,591 downwards.
TTGGTTTCAAATAGATAGCTAATTAAACAAATTTACAACCCCAAGTGTGCAAAATATTATATATCATAGGGAGGAAGTTATTTGCTATGAAGTACTGTAAAAAATGTGTTATGCCTGACACCAGACCAGGTCTTGGTTTTGATGATGAAGGAGTATGTTTTGCATGTAGAAATCATGAAAAAAAAAGTGAAATTGATTGGAATTCCAGATTTAAAGAATTAAAAACTTTATGTGACAAATACAGGGGTAAGTATGGGGACAGTTATGATTGCATAATTGCTGTAAGTGGTGGTAAGGACAGTCACTATCAGGTCTATGTCATGAAGGAACTGATGGGCATGAATCCTCTACTGGTAACTGTAGAGGATAATTTCCCAATGACAGAAGCGGGAAAACATAACATTAGAAATATTTCAGAAGAATTTGGCTGTGACATTATTAGCCTGAAGCCAAATATAAAAGTTCAGAAATTATTGATGAGAAAAACTTTTGAAAAATATGGTAAACCAACATGGTATATTGACAGACTAATTTACACATATCCAATACACATGGCAATTAAGTTTAACATTCCACTGGTTGTCTATGGTGAGAATATAAGCTATGAATATGGTGGATATCAAAAAGAAGAATCCTACTCTGCTAATGAGCAGATATATAATGGTGTTGCATCCGAAATATCCTGGGATGAGCTGATAGATGATAATATATCTATGAAAGATCTTAGTCTTTGCGTTTTTCCGGGAAAAAAGGAAATTGATGCATTAAACTTGGATTCTATATATTTAAGTTATTTTGTTGACTGGAATAGTTACAACAATTATCTTTTTGCAAAAAAAAGAGGATTTAAGGATTTAACTCATGAGTGGATTCGTGAACACCACATAGAAAATTTTGATCAGGTTGATAGTAGAGCATATATGATACACCCTTGGTTAAAATACCCAAAATTTGGTCATGCAACTGCTACAGATTATGCTTCCAGATTTATTAGATATGGTTTTATTAGTAGAGAAGAAGCTATAGAATTGGTTAAAATACATGACCATAATCTGGATAGTCTTGCACTTCAGGATTTCTTGGATTTCACAGGATATTCACATAAAGAATTTTGGGATATTGTGGATTCACTATATAATAAAGAAATCTTTGAAAAAACAGATGGAGAATGGAAATTAAAAAACCCTATTGGTTAATATAACTGTGTGGCGAATATAATATGATTAATCAGAATCCATTTTTTTTAATTTGATTAGTAGTCAAATTATTTTAATTACGATCGTGTTGTATTATTATTAAGATTTTTAAAATATTTAGATGGGAATTATGGCTAAGAGAAAAATATGCGTGGTAACAGGTACAAGGGCTGAATATGGACTTCTAAAGCCTATAATTAAGAGAATTAAACAGGACACAGACTTATCTCTTCAGTTGGTCGTCACAGGAACTCATCTTTTGCCCGAGTATGGAAATACAATAGATTTGATTTATCAAGATGGATTTACAATTAATGCAAAAGTTCCAGTAGTAATTGCAGGAGATAATAAAGAGGTTTTGCCTCATTCCATTGGGCATGGAATTATTGGATTTTCTCAGGTTTTTGAAATATTAAAACCTGATATTGTACTGGTTCTTGGCGATCGTTATGAAATATTTGCTGCAGCAGTTGCAGCATCATATAGCGGAAAAGTTCTTGCCCATATACATGGTGGAGATAAACTACGTGGTGGATTTGATGAATACACAAGGCATGCTATTACAAAAATCAGCCATATTCATTTTGCAGCAACAGAAAAAAGCGCTGAAAGAATAATTAAATTAGGAGAAATACCTGAAAATGTATTTGTGGTAGGTTCCCCATCTATTGAAACAATTAAATCAACAGATTTCCTGAGTAAAGATGATTTATGTGAAAAATTAGATCTTGATAATAACTTAGGAATTATGTTATTTGTTCTTCATCCAATAAGTACATCGCCAGAATCTGCTGCTAAAGAAATAGATATTGTACTTGATTCAATAATAGATTTTAATTTTCAGATTGTATTGATATATCCTAATGTTGATCCGGGCAGTAAACAAATAATTAATGCCATTGAAGGGTATAGTTATAAATATCCAGAAAAGATTAAAATTTTTAAAAACCTTCCCCATAAAGATTATCTCAATGTCATGAAAATTGCAGATATAATGATCGGCAATTCAAGTAGTGGTATTATAGAATCTTCAGCTTTTAAAATACCCGTAATAAATATTGGTCATCGACAGGAAGGTCGAGAATCATCTGAAAATGTAATAAATGTAAATTACTCTAAAGAAGACATACTTAAGTCCATCGAAAAATGTCTTTATGATGAGGAATTTATGAATAAAGTTAATAATTGTTTAAATCCCTATGGTGAAGGTAATACAAGTATCATTATTTCTAATGTACTTAAAGAACTCAACATTGAACCAAATTTGTTCTCGAAAAATATTACCTATCCTTAAACTAAAAAAGAATAATGACCAGTATTCAAAATATACTTATGGATATTATATGAGATTTAAAAACTGGAATCATCCGGAAATAAAAGATGGAATTCCAACAAAATATAACTGGGTTGTCCAGAATGTAGATAACTTAATCTTAGGGTATGGGACTGATATTGGAGCATTTACTTATATTAATGCAAAATATGGCATCAATATCGGGGATTTCGTTCAGATAGGATCACATTGTTCTATATATTCCTTATCAACAATTGATAATAAACAAGGAGAAGTTCATCTAAAAAAGAACTGCCGGATTGGAACACATAGTACTATTATGCCAGGGATAACAGTTGGTGAAAACTCTGTTATTGGTGCTCATAGTTTTGTAAACTCCGATGTACCTGATAATGCTGTGGCATTTGGTGTTCCAGCAAAAATACAGCGCCTATTAAATAAAGAAGAAATTAAAAAATTAACAGAGGATGTAGAGTGACTTGGAAAATACCTCTTTTTAAAATGTACTGGGATGAGGATGATGTTACATCAGTAAGTGATGCAATTCGTTCCGGGATGAACTGGGCTGTGGGTGAAAATGTTTCAAAATTTGAGGAAGAAATAGCAGATTACATAGGTACAAAGTACTGTCTGACCTTTAATTCCGGAACCTCAGCAACACATGCTGCCCTTATTGCACACGGCATTGGCAAAGATGATGAAGTAATTGTTCCCTCTTTTACTTTTATCTCAACCGCTAATTCACCGCAGTTTGTCGGAGCTAAACCAATTTTTGCAGATATTGAGGAGAAAACATTTGGACTTGATCCTGAAGATGTAGTTGAGAAGATTAGTCCAAAAACCAAAGCCATAATGCCAGTTCATTATGGTGGATGTCCATGTCTTATTCGAGAATTAAGAGAAATAGCTGATGATAACAATCTGATCTTAATTGAGGATGCAGCAGAGGCATTCGGTGCTGCGATAGGTGATAAAAAAGTGGGAACATTTGGTGACTCTGCAATGCTGAGCTTTTGCCAGAATAAAGTTCTGACCACCGGAGAAGGAGGCGCTATTGTTACAGATTCCCGTGATCTTTACGAGAAGATGAAGCTTATCCGCTCTCACGGGCGCCTTGAGACTGCCGATTACTTCTCCACCAATGCTGTAATGGATTACGTAACGCTTGGTTACAATTTCCGGATGTCAAATATTACAGCTGCGCTTGGTTTATCACAACTCAGAAAAGCAGAAAAAATTATCAGTATGAGAAGATCAGATGCTGAATATTATCTTAATAGATTAAGTCAGATCTCCGGAATAGAAATTCCTGATTTACCTGATGATTACTATCATGTCTATCAGTTATTCTCTGTTATTGCAAAGGAACGTGATTCCCTGATAAAATTCCTTGAAGATAAAGGCATAATGTCAAAGATATATTTTACTCCGGTTCATAAGACACATTTTTATCAGTCAAAACTCAAATATAAATGTGAATTACCGGTGACGGATAGAATATCAGAGAATATTATCAGTCTTCCTTTTTATCCAGGTATTTCAAGAGATGATATTGATCGTGTGATTTCTTCAATAAAAGAGTTTTACGGGGATGATTAAGCAATATGAATTTTTATAAGGATAAAACTATTCTTGTAACCGGAGGAGCCGGGAGTATTGGCAGTGAGATTGTAAGGAAAATATCAGAACTTGAGCCAAAAGTGATAAGAGTATTTGATAATGATGAAACTGCACTATTCAATGTATCAACCAAAGTTGATCCTTCACAGAGAATATTAAGGCCATTATATGGAGATATTGGGAATGTGGATCGCCTTGATATGGCAATGGAGGATGTTGATATTGTTTTTCATACAGCGGCTATGAAGCATGTTCCAATATGTGAATATAATCCTTTTGAGGCTATTAAAACAAATGTCATTGGAACCCAAAATGTTATTCAGGCAGCTCTTAATCATAATGTTGATAAATTTATTTTAATCAGTACTGACAAAGCTGTAAATCCTTTAAATGTGATGGGAACAACTAAGCAGCTTGCAGAAAAACTTGTAATCTCTTCAAATCATTACCGTGGCAATAAAAGGACAAAACTATCATGTGTGAGATTTGGTAATGTAATGAATTCACGTGGTTCAGTTGTTCCAATTTTTCTTGAACAGATAAAAATGGGTGGCCCTGTTACAGTTACAAATCCGGATATGACAAGATTTATGATGACTATTCCGGAAGCTGTTGATTTCATTCTTCATTCTGCTGAGATTGCAATGGGAAGAGAGATATTTATTAAGAAAATGAAATCTGTCCGTCTCTGCGATCTCGCCGATATAATGATTGATCATTTCGCATCTAAATTAAATTATGATCCTGATGCTATTGAAATTGAAGTTATTGGAAAGAGAGATGGAGAAAAAGTCTCTGAAGAGCTATTTTCTACAGACGAAGTAGGATATGTTTATGAGAATGATGAGATTTATGTGATCCTTCCACAATATAATATTTCACAAAATCCCGAAAAAACAGCAGTGGATAGAGGTTCTTTTTCTAAGATAGAAAATAGGGATTATTCTTCGAATAAGGGAGTCTTTTTAGATGATGATGAGCTTCATAAATATCTGGACAATATATTTGATGTCTCATTCTAATTTCTTCAAACTATATATCTTGCATCATTATGTGGTGAATAATTAAACGTAACTGGTCAGGCCTATTAAATTAAGAATTTATCCTGATAAGATTAGGGTTAATAGGACAGACTGTAGTCGAATAGGAGGAAGTGGTTACCCACTCCCCCCCTTCTCGGAACCGGACGTGATACTTTCGCATCATCCGGCTCGAGCATACCTCTACCCTACATGGGTGACAGGCTAAAATAATAAATAATTCAGGCTGTGACAGAACTAAAGTTGCAAAGTCATGTTATTTAAGCATGCCTTGGATTGGAAGGCATATTGAGCTTGTTTTCATAACGATCAGGCATTGTGTCACAGCCTGAATTACCAGAATGCTTTGTACTTTCTCCTTTCTTCAAAATATTCAAAATCCAAGAATGGATTTTTATCCAGTTTTACCATATAGTGTCGCCGGATTTTTGTTTTTGAGAGTGGAATCAATTCTTGGATTTTAGTAGCAAACACCCATTTTCTTGAACCCTTTTGACACCAGTACTTATTGACTGTGTCTTTACGGGGTTCATTTGGGTGTCTTCTCTTTGCCCAGCTATACAGCATATTGAAGGTAATATAATCTAATTTGGAAAATGTTCTGCTGGCAACTGCATGATTGTGATAATTGGACCATCCTCTTGTAATTGGGTTGATGCTTCCAATTATTGCATCCTGAGTCCAGCTTTTGCCTTTTCTGAGAATATCATGAACCTTTTCAGTATATGTCCTGATAGATTTCTTTGATGGTTTTATTAACAGTTTGTTCCTGAACTTCCTGAATTCCCAGCCCAGAAAGGTAAATCCTTCTGAGATGTGGGTGATTCGGGTTTTTTCTTCGGACAACTGCAAACCACGCTCACTTAGAAATCCGGAAAGTATCTCTTTGATTTCTTCAGCAGTTTCTTCAGAGTCTGCGGTGATTACTACATCGTCAGCATATCTTATGAAATTGACCTTATGCTTGTTGTAGTTTTTGCTGATAGTTCCCTTTTTGTTGGAGCAGAATCTTTTTCCAAGTAGGTTCTCAAACCCATTTAACACCATATTGGCCAGTATTGGAGAGATCACACCACCTTGCGGTGTTCCTGCGATTGTCGGGAACAATCGGTCTCCTTCCATGAATCCAGCCTTCAGAAATTGTTTTAGAATACTTGTTTTCATAGGAATGTGAGTGAGTAGCCAATCATGGGAGATCATATCAAAACATGATTTGATGTCAGCTTCAAGTACCCATTGTGCCGAGTTTTTGTTACCCAAACAGTTGAAGGCTTGTTGACATGCATCTTTTGTACTTCGGTATTTCCTGAAACCAAACGATGAGCGGTCACCGGTAGCATATTCAACAGGGGCCAGGGCGAAGGCAAATAGTGCCTGCATTGCCCGGTCTCTAAATGTAGGAATACTTAATGGTCGTAGCTTGCCATTCTTCTTTGGGATATTGATCCTTCTGAGTGGCAGAGTGCGATATCTCCTTGCATTAAGGCTGGGGACTTCTCTCATCTTGTCTGCATTACTTATCCATACAATTCCATCAACTCCAGGGGTTTTCTTCCCTTTACTCGTAGTAACCTGCCTTACAGCTAATAATTTAGCATGATATGACCGGGTAATTAAACGAATGAGTTTATTGACTTCATGCCATCTGTTATTTAGCGCTGCTCTTGCGATTCGGGTTTGAAGGTTGCTAACTGTCTTCTCGACTTGTGCCCAATCAATAGATTGCCACAATTTATCAAGTTCTGAGTCTGTAACTTGTGTTGGTAAAACTGCAAAAGTGCGCATACTTTTTTAGTGAAAATCGCCACATTTGCGATATTAGGAACTCAAGTTTCGGTCACAAATTCAGTTTTGGGCAACCACACCATTATTTTACAAAAATTATATTCAATTGACTGAAATATAATTGACCAATATTAATCTAAGTTCTAAACCTCACGGTAAGCAAAGGCTCAACTCTGATGATGCGTTGACTAAAATTTAGCCCTTTGTTCGGAACTCCAGAATATTAGTTGACCAGTGATTCTCTTTTTCATAGCGTTTCCGAATAAACTTCATAATTCTTCGATCTCTCATTTTTGCACGTATCAAATTGGTTCTATTTATCAAATCAGCAAGTTCCTGTGTTGTAAAAACTTTTAGTGGTTTATGCAATCTTACTATTGCCACAATCTGATTTAGTGAGAGTATCTTCGATTTTTTCCGGAAATATTCCTTCAAATGCAACAAAAACAAATGAGCAGTTACACAAAGAGCAATGTGATGATTTAAGGATGTCCAACTTCTCCCTCTGAAGCTATCCAAGTCACACAGACCTTTTACATCTTCAAAATTTCTTTCAATCCAGTAGCGCTTTGCCTGTGCCTTCACAAGATATTCCAAGTCAAATTCCAGACTATTTGAAACTGCAAATCTCAGGAAATCTTCTTTCAGATCGCGAATCATAATGAGTTTTACTGGTTTTTCAACGGGCAGATCATTATGCCGACGCCATACAATTAGTTCCGCACATTCGACATTTTTTATACCTCTGTCAGTCAATCTTATATCGACAGTTTTCCAGTTTTTTTGGATTTCTGACAACCATTTAACTTTAGTTTGTGAAGTGTTCTTCACTTTAAGTTTTGAAGGAAATCTCCCTACATTTCCTTTTCTTTTTGGTAATTCCAGCTCTGGTTTGGTAATATAAACCTGCGTATCACTTGCTATGTCGCAAATAAATGTCAAACCACGTTCTTCAAGACCACCAAGGAATTTTGAATCATTTCCGTACAATGCATCTGCCTGAACGTAAGTGAAGGGTATCTTATCAGAAATTGCCCGGTCAACGATATCTAATGCTAAGTCTGGTTTTGTCCTATGTTCGAGCAGTTCAAGTGGAGTTCCAGAATTAAGACTTCTTTCTGTATTGTTTACCCAACTCTCTGTGAAGAAAACCTGAAAATCAATAATGGCCGAGTTTTGGCCAACACAGTAGGAACCAAAGACCTCAACCTGTGCATTGCAGGTTCGTCCAACTGTTCCAAGGTACTGCTTTGAGGTAGCTACTGCATGTTTCCCGTATTTCTGTTGGCCGGATTCATCAATTATCAAAGAACCACCAGGTCCAAGAAGTTTAACAGCATTAATGCGATTTAGTCTCATAACCCTTTCAGCTGACCATGGAGATTTTGAGATAAAATGACTCAGATCACGTGCAGTTCCACATTCCAGAAGATTTTCAGACATTTTACTCATGTTGGAACCACGTGGTAAAATGATTAGCCCATTCATGTAAATTGGGGCATGGTGAAATACACTCCGATTACCATTTAAAAACTCTTTTTCATATCCATTTTTCTTCAGAAAATTAATGATATCAACATCACAATGTTGGATATCTCGTGCGGAAATAGGATTTCCCCTTGTTGAAAAGTCAACATACAAAATAGTTATGTTATATAAATATATTGATCAAACTGTTTGACTTCGCTTAATTTTACTAACTCAAGTGTAAGCTCCGTGTTATTATACATCTCTGGTTCACCTACATTTACAAAATTTCATACTTTCTCGCTTCGGTACACCATCTGGCAAGTCAGCACCCTTTCGGGTTGGGAAATATTCCCTATCCACGTCGTTACAACATGGCTTTGGCTATTTGCCAGGTTCCTCTGCCTGCTAGGCATACGGACCAGATTCCTACCTTCACATGAAGGAGCCCATCAGGTTTACCAGGTTCTGAAAGCCGGATAATTATAGGTATTTTAGGTGTCGTCTTTAGACCGTGCATTATCTGTTTGTTCGCTATACCGTGGAATAGGCCGATATAACCTGATGCAATACCATTTTGGTCAAGCGTTTCACCCTGTTTCGCATGTTATGATTAACGACCTCTCTACCAACGATTCAGTTTCCTTCACCATGATACCATTTCTCTAGCAGATTGTCCGAATAGGGTTTCGGAGTTTTCCACGTTGTCATGAGAGCTTCACACCGCACAGTGTCTGGTACTGTGCCGCATGTCTCATTAGAGATACCCGGAACAAATCGGGCAGCATTACGCAATCCAGACTTTCAACTTCCTGTCACACTATTCCGTTTCATTTGGACACCAGTTCCGTCTGACCCTGAACAGTAAGTCCGCCAGCATTGAACAGTAGATGTCGAATAGGGAGGAAGTGTTACCACCTCCCCCCCTTCCAAGAACCAGTACTTGCAGCTTTCACCGCATACGGCTCACGCATTCCATTACCCGTTAGCGGGCGGCAGTGCAAAATAAGATAATTTAGTTTGGATCCATGGCGTTTGTCTTCTCATTCTCTCCTTTCTTTCGAGGAAATATTTCCTGTCAAGATAGGGATTAGCATTAAGCTTTGGGCAAGAATGTCTACGGATGGGAGCTTCCGAGAATTGTATTAACGTATTCTCTTCTGTTTTGAAAACCCATTTTCTTTTGCCTTCCACATGCCAATATTTACTTGCTACCCATTTGCGACCTTTGTTAGTGTGTCGACGTTTACCCCATTTCCAGGTTACTGTCCAGAGATAGTGATCTAATTTCTGGAAAGTTTCCTTGGCTGCATTATGACGATGATAATTTACCCAACCTCGTATGGTTGGATTTAATACCTTTATCAATTCCTCCTGAGACCATGCTCGGGCTTTTTTAACTTTAGTCCTAATTTTATCAGTAATTGACTTGATTGATTTCTCCGATGGTTTAATGAGGAGTTTTCCTTTATATTTCCGGAAATTGTACCCCAAAAAGTCAAAGCCATTGTTGATATGAGTAATCAACGTTTTCTCTTCCGATAATTCCAGGCCTCTTATTGCGAGGAATTCTTTTATTATCTCCTTTGCTTCTTTTGCGATTTCCTCTGTAGGTGCAGTGACCAGAAAGTCATCTGCATAGCGAATAAAGTGAACTTTCATATTTTGGAATTGTTCATCAAGAATATGTTCAATTCCATCGAGTGTCATATTCGCAAGAATTGGAGACACAAGGCCTCCTTGTGGAGTACCTTTATCTGTCGGAAAGAGAACATTATCAAAGACAAATCCCGATTTTAGGAACTGTGTAAGGATTGATTGATCCATAGGTATGTGTTCCTTAAGCCACACATGGTTAATATTATCAAAGCATCCCCGGATGTCTCCTTCCAGAATCCATATGGATGATGTCTTTCTTCCTAAGCACGTAAATGCATATTCTGATGCATCCTGTGCTGATCTGAAAAGTCTAAATCCAAATGAACGTGGGTCTGCTGTTGTTTCTGCGATTGGTTGTAGGGCCAATCCATAGAGAGCCTGCATTGCCCGATCATACATGGATGGAATTGAGATTGGTCGCTTTGTTTTCTTACCAGGTTTAGGGATATAAATACGTCGTAATGGTTTTGCACAGTAATTTTTGTCTGTGAGGCTCAGAACTGCCTGCATCTTTGCAGATGCTGAGTTCCAGATTTCTCCGTCTATGCCGGGTGTACGCTTACCTTTGTTCTGTGTAACAATTCGTACAGCCAGCAATTTTGCTGATCTTGAATGAGTTAACAGGTAAGAAAGACGTTTCACCAAATTCCAATTTTCTTCTTTTGTTGCCTTTGCAATCCGGATCTGTAGCCGGTTAACAGTGTCTCTTGTTTTGTCCCAGTCAATGGAGTTCCATTGCCGGGCAAGATCCCTGTCAGTATGTTTCTCGCAATTATGCGTCGTTGAATGACATACTTTCATAAGTTTACCTTCCTTCATTGCTTAGGAATACCTGTCCCACGTCAGCACCCTTTCAGGTCGAGGCAACAACCCCTATCCTGCCCGTTACGGCAGGCCTTAGCTTTTTAGGACATCCTGTTCCGTCTATACCATTTGTCGGTCTCACGACTTCCATACCCAAATTGGGAGTATATACGGATTACCAAGTTCCATAACATAGATAATATAGATGCTTTAGGAGCCATCTTTAGGCCGGGAACCATCTGTTCGTTTGTTATATTGTCAGCGTTTCCAACATAACCTGATTCCATACCATTTTGGTTCGGGCGTGTCAGTCTAAATACGCCTGTCTCAGTTTACGACCCATACGATGATTCAGCGTTTGCTTCTCCATGGCATCCTTTCTCTGGCAGATTGATCAGGTTAGACTCCTGATTTTCTCCACGTTGTCCCACAGGCTTCACACAATTCCGTTATCAGAAATGCATGCTGCGGTAGAGATATCCCAAACGAAATGGATAGCTTTACGCAATCTATGTTACAGCTTTTCTTGTCGCACCCGCTAAGACTGAACAGTCCTTCCGCAAAATTTGAACACCTTGATCCAGAGGACATGTAGAATATAAAAAAAGAGGTTATTTAGGGGTCAATAGATGTGCTATCAACTTCATTTCTGCCATTGATTTTACGCATAGAATCACCTTTGAGAGTGATGGTATAGGTATTATGCACAATCCTGTCACAGATAGCATCTGCAATTGTTGCGTTGCTTATCTTTTGGTACCACCCGCCAACCTCAAACTGAGAACAAACTATCGTAGATGCTTTCATGTAGCGTGCTTCCATAATCTCTAAAAGGTCTATGGCTTCTGTCTCACTGATTTTGGTTAAAAGCCATTCATCCAGGATCAAAAGCTTCATTTTTTTGTATCCTTTGATGATTTCCCTGTAATTACCCTCACTCCTGGCAATAGCAAGTTCTGCGAATAATTCCGGGAGCCTGATGTATTTAACCGGATATGAACTTCGATTTGCAGCCATGCCAAGTGCACAGGCAAGATAACTTTTACCTGTCCCTGTAGCTCCGAGTATGATAACATTATTCCTTTCACGAATGTAACTACAAGACGACAGTCTTGTAATCTGTCCTTTATCAAGATGACGGCTTGGCGAGTAGTTGATGTCCTCAATACAGGCTTGAGGATAAACATATTCAGCCTTCCTGATGAGCTGAGTAAGTCTGTTATCCTTTCGTCTATGCCATTCTAAATCGACAAGGATACCAAAACGGTCTTCAAATGACATACTGGCATAAGAATTGTCTTCCATCTGATTACGGAAATTCTGAGCCATGTTGCTAAGCCTCATCTCATAAAGCTTGCTGATTGTTTCTTCATGCAGCATTAGTCATCACCCTCTCTGTAGTAATCAGGACCTCTTATGAAGGCATATTGTGAAGACGGGACTGCATCGTCTTCAGACTCATCTATAAGCAACTTGTTCTTCTTTGATCTGAGAATTACCTGAATACTCTTCAGACTTGGCCTTTCAGTGATTGTTAAAGCACGTTTACATGCTTCCTCAAGGCCTTTTGGAGAATATTTGTCTTCCAGATTGAGCAGAGTCATGCAGGATTTATAGCCCTGTTCTTCCACTCTGCAGCTTGTAAGAAATGAATTCACAACTTTGTAAGTTTCCGGGCCAATGCTTCTTGCCCATTTCTGGAAACGATCTCCGTCCCATTTAACATATTTCTGATGATTGGGAGGCATATGCTCCTCAATAGTGCTGTAACGGGATTTAATACCATATATTCTCGGATGTGTAGCAATACGTTTACCCTTGTAAAAGATCTCCACCATGTTACCTGTGAGACGAACATCCACCTTATGCCTGATGAATTCATAAGGGCATGAGTAGTTCCTGTTCTCAACAGTTACATGGTAGTTGTACTGTACTGTGGCAGTTTTCCATATGGCAGCTTCATATGGTTTTTCCGGCAGAGGCAGAAGATATTCCTTTTCTTCTTCAAAACAGGATGCTCTGGATCCTTCTCTCTTCTGGAATTCCTTCTTGTTGAAGTCATCTAATTTTTCATGGATTGCCTCATTTAACTCACGCAGTGAAAGGAAATCCTGATTTCTAAGTGCAGCAAGTATCCATGTAGATACGATATTCACTGATTTTTCAACTGTAGCTTTGTCTTTTGGAGAGTACGGTCTTGCCGGGATAATTGCTGTTTCATAATGCTCTGCAAGCTCAAGGTAACTTCTGTTGATAATCGTTTCATGGTTACTGTTCTTGATCACACCGGTTTTCAGGTTGTCAGGGACAAGAATTTTTGTAACCCCACCAAAATATCTGTAAGAATTTACATGGGCTTTTGTCCAGTTCTCCTGATTTTGTGAAAGGAAACCTTCTACATAGGCATAGCCACTGTATGGGAGTACAGAAACGAAGATTGAGACTTTTACAGTTTCACCTGTGTCAGTGTCGGTTATCGAAACTTTCTGGCCAGCCCAGTCAACCTCCATGATCTCTCCGGGTTTGTGCTCCAGATGCATGGTAGCTTTGGTCTTATGGACAAAATCACGATAGTATTTGTAGAACTGGGTGTGTTTATATGGGATCAGGCCTGATTCACGGCACTGGTCACAGTATTCAAGCCAGAGCAGTCCTAAAGTAACTCCTTTTTTAGAGAGTTCGTGGTGGACATACTCATAATCCGGCATCTGGTATGTTACACTGGATTTATTGCCAGATATGATTCTTTTTGATAACTCCTCATCACTCAGATTCCTGGCATTTTCCCAGTAAAGGTTGCATTCTTCAGCTCGTTTCAAAGCATTGATCACTGTTGTTCGTGAGCAGTTACACGAACTTGCGATCTGCGTATTCTTTATCCCAAGACTGTTCAGTCTAAGGATTTCTTTGTAGTTTACCATAGGTAAATCAATTCCTGGCATCTCTTTTGACACCAGATGAATACTCTACGTGGGTAATTCTCAAATTATCCATAAACTATCCTGTGGAACTGAGGAAGGCGACTCGCAAGAGGAGCCTGATGAAGTGAAGTGGATCTTTGAAAAGAGGTATCTGGGTTGTTCAATATTGGCGGAATGAGTGATCAGTCTGAACGGACTTAATGATCAGTATCTGCGGACGTACTGTTCAAAGTTGGGCGTAATATACAGACAGACTCGAGATACTGACAAATGCGAAATAATTAATAATTGAATCAATAAATCAATAGATTATGTATTAGAGTCACTCTCAAATTTCACGAGACTCAATCAAACACTGACTTTGAAATTATGAAACTGAAGACAGAATTGCTATCAAATTTGCCTTAAATGAAATGCCTAAATTTGCGTTATGACATCTATAGAAATAAATCAAAGAAAATATCTTGAAGTTGAAAAACTATCAATAGGTGCCTTTTCACCTCTTACAAAATTTATGGATAAGAAAACACTTGAAGAGGTTTCCTCCAACATGAGATTGCCAACTGGGGAAATTTTTCCCTTACCTGTAGTATTTGATGTTCCAATTGACTGTACAAAGAGAATAGAGTCAAAGGATATTTTAAATTTAACATTTGAGGCTGTTGCACGAATGAAAAACTATGGACAATTGTATCAATTATTTGAAGTACTTTAGCTGAAACAGAGTATTACTCGCTCATTTATTGAACTAATTTACCTCATAGTCTATTGAAAAATAACCATGCAACAGCCTCATTTGGTAATAAACTAATAGGTACTTTGGAGATAGAGGAAATATACAAACCTAATAAAAAAGAAATTGTTGGTAAAGTATTCGGAACGACAGATAGTAAGCACCCTTGTGTCCAGAATTTTCTTGAGTTACATGAAAATATGGTATCTCAAGAAAATATGGATGCTTCTAAACTCTATAATGTGTTGTTAAAATGTTAGTGAATCAAGAATTAAATGCTGACTACAATTGGCTATATATTTCATTAGAAACAAAAGTAAGGGAACTTTATCCAAAGCTTTTATTATCTTGCTTTGCGGCTGAGGCTGGATTTAAAGTTGTGATTGGAAAAAATACTCAGGTTGAATCACATATCTTAGATATGCCAATCGGAATTTTTTTAGATAAGGATCCCAATTATGGAAAAATGGCACGTTTTCAAAAAATATTTGAGAAAGGTCATAAAATCGTTGTACAAGATGAAGAATTTAGTATTTATCGTTCGGATAGCCAATTGTTTATTGATCGAATTTTAAAAGATGAAACTTTTGATATATTAGAAAGAGTGTTTACATGGGGTAATATAGATACAGAAATAATTAAGTCTATGTTACCTAATGTCAGTGATAAAATCACACAGACGGGGAGTCCACGAATTGATATTTTAAGACCTGAATTTATACCAATATTTGCGGATGATGCTAATAACATTAAAAAAAGGTATGGTCAATTTATTCTTATTAATACTAATTTTGGATATAATCACTATTTGGGTACCTCTTATGGTGAAGCACAGTTAAAGGAAAAACTTGAGAAATACGGAAATGAGATGGAAACCATATGGAAAGAGAATTTATCATTGGAAAAAGAAACATTCCAACAGTTTATTAAAATGATTCAAAGTTTAAGTAAGGCATTTCCGGCTCATACTGTAATAATACGTCCACACCCATCAGAAAATCACGAAGTTTGGCGTAATCTTATGAGTGATCAATCAAATGTTTGTGTAATACATGAGGGGAGTGTCATCCCTTGGATATTTGCTGCGGATGCAATGATACACAATCGCTGTACTACGGGTATAGAATCATATGTTATGAATACTACCCCAACATTTGCTTTTTGTCCAATTGAATCGACTAAGTTTGATATGTATGTACCTAATGATCTAAGTATTAAAGTTGATTCAATAGCAGATTTGGTTGATAAACTAGATAAAGTCCTTAGAAAAAATAATATTACACAGGCTAATCTGATTGAATCTGATAAAAAAACAATTGCTGATAGGCACTTGGATTCGCTGGATGGTATGTATGCATGCGAACGTATTGTTAGTGAATTAATTGATATAAATAAAAGTATGGTTTTATCTATGACTAATAATGCACTACAATCTGATGGAACTGATTCTCCAATACAGTTTTTAACTTTAATAAGTACAATTGTTAATACTTTAAAAAAGAAAATGTTCACTAATAAACAAAGAATGAACTATAACAAACAGAAATTTATTGGCCTTAAATTAGAGGAAATAGAAGACTGTATAGGTAAGTTTCAATTAGTTTCAGGGCGTTTTGGATCAATTAGGGTAAAAAAAATAGACGAGGATCTGTTTGAAATATGGAACTCAAATTGATTAATGTTTAGAGATAAAGAAAGATTAATATGGAATATGTTGCAGATTATATGATGCCGAGTCAATAACTATTGGGAGTAATTATATGGATAAAAGAGTGGATGTTGGAGTAGTAATAATTTGTCGACAATCATCAACAAGGCTACCCGGGAAAGCACTATTAGAAATTGATGGCAAACCAATCCTCAAATACATTTTAGAAAGGCTAATGACGATTTTTGATAAAAGCTCAATTATTATTGCAACATCGATCGAAAAAGAAGATGATGGAATAGAAAATTTCGCTGATAAAGAAGGGATTGATTGCTATCGTGGTTCTCTTAACAATGTTGCAATAAGATTTTATAAAGCAGCAGCCCAAAAAGGTTGGGACTATGCAATACGTATTAATGGCGACAATGTATTTGTAAATACTGAAGCAATAACTGCTCTGTTAACCGAGTTGAATCAGAACCATTATTTATTTCTCACTAATAAAAAAGATCAGACATTTCCAACGGGTATGAGTGTGGAAATAGTTAACATCGATTATTACAAAGCGAAGCTTGATGAGATTTGTGAAGAAGATAAATACATGGAACATGTAACATTATTGTTTTATGACATATTTAGTTGTGAACATAAATATTATTATAACACTTCAGTTCCTGAAGCAGCAAAATTACAATTGGCACTTGATACACCCGAAGACTTATACAAAATAAAACAAATAATTAGTAAATTCTCTGAAGACCACCGGATATATCATCTTCAGCAGATATATACTATAGCGAGGGATTTAGGATATGTATAATCTGATGAAAGGTAAACATGGTCCTTTGTTAATAGCAGAGATTGGAGGTAATCATGAGGGTGATTTTGAGTATGCAAAACATTTAACCGAGTTAGCCATTCAAACAGATGTGGATTATATCAAATTTCAAATATATAGTGGAGAATCACTCGTATCGAGTATAGAAAGTCCCGATAGAAATTTACATTTTAAGAGATTTCAACTGACGAAAAAAGAACACTTATTTTTAGCCTCGTTGGTAAAAGATGCTGGGATTGGGTATTTATCTTCTGTTTGGGATTATGACTCAATTTCATGGATTGATGAGTATCTGGATCTCTACAAAATAGGGAGCGGAGATATAACTGCGTATCCCCTTCTCAAATTAATTGCACAAATAGGAAAGCCTATCATTCTTTCGACTGGAATTTCTACAGAACAAGAAGTTATTGATGCTGTTCGTTACATTCGCTCGATCAATCCCAATTACAATAACAAAGAGATGCTTGGAGTGCTACAATGTACTGCTATGTATCCAATAGCAAATGGTGATGCTCATCTTAATGTCATGTCTAAATTAAAAGAAATAACCAAAGCCACAGTTGGATATTCCGATCATACTGAGGGTATTGATGCCTTGAGATATGCAGCAGTGATGGGAGCTGAAATATTGGAGTTTCACTTTACTGATAGCAGAGAAGGCAAAGAATTTCGAGACCATGCAGTATCGTTAGTTCCCTCAGAGGTAAATTCATTAATTAATGAGATAAAAATAATCAAAGAATTTCAGGGGAAATGTGTAAAACGACCATTGCAGATAGAATTGGATAATGGACATGATGTATCATTCAGACGTGCTGTATACCCATCTAAGGATATAAATAAAGGAGCATTGTTATCCCAAGATAATCTGACAGTATTAAGACCTAATCATGGTATTGATGCAAGGTATTATGATCAACTTATTGGAAAAAAAGCGAAAAAAAACATTAAAAGACATGAAAAACTTTCATGGAGTATTATTGAATAAATAGTCATAATAAAAATGTATGTCCAATAAATATTATAGAAATGTTATTTAATAATTATTAAAAGTAAATATAAAGAAAGTTGGAGAATTACCATGAAACCATTGGTGACAGTATATATAACAAATTATAATTATGGGCATTACATCAGACAGGCCATACTGAGTGTTCTCAATCAAACTTTTCAGGATTTTGAATTATTAATAATTGATGATGGTTCAACTGACCATAGTCGACAAATTATTGAAGAATATAGAGATCATCCGAAGATTCAAATTATTTATCAGATGAATAATGGATTGAATTATTCTAATAATATTGCGATTCGAGCGGCTAACGGGCGTTATATTATGCGTTTGGACGCTGATGATTTTCTTGATCCAATGGCTCTTGATAAAATGAGCAAAATATTAGAAAAGCATGATGAATTTGGTTTAGTATTTCCAGATTACTATTATGTTAATTCTGAGGGAATTATTATTGGTGAAGAAAGAAGACATAATTTTAATAAAGATGTCAGCCTTTTTGATCTACCTGCTCATGGAGCATGCACGATGATTCGTCTCAGTCATTTAAATGAGTTGGGAGGGTATAATGACTCCTTTACCTGTCAGGATGGGTATGAACTCTGGATCAGATTTATTAAAAAATATGGGGTTACAAATATCAATGAGCCTTTATTTTATTATCGTCAACATGATAATAATCTGACGAATAACGAAAAAAAAATTCTTGAAACACGTCGAAAAATTAATAGCTCGCTTATCGACACTTCTGACTATCTTGATATTACAACTATTGCTATCATACCTATCAGGAAAAAAACTATTGGGGATATTATATGGCCACTCTACGTAAAGGCAAATGGAAAGACAATTCTTGAAGAAATGGTTGAAATCGCATCTAATTCTAATAAGATTCATTATATCGTTGTATCTACAGAAGATAAGGAAATCCAAGAATATGTCCTAAATATTTCAGATAAATTTAAAAAACTTCACTTTATATCAAGACCACCTGAATATGCGAGAATTAATGTCTCTCTCAATCAGACGATTCAAGATATTATAATTCAATGTAATAATTTCATTAAATCCAATGGAATAATTATGCAATTATCAATAGATTATCCATTTATGAGTACTCATTATCTTGAGGATGCAATTAATACAATGTTAATTTTCCAAGCAGACTCATTATTGAGTGTTCGACCAGATAGTTCGATATATTATCAACATACAGGCAGTGGTCTCATTCCTATCCTTAATCAAGAAAAATTTACACGTTATGAACGTGATGCACTATACAAAGGAGTAGGAGGTTTGGTTTTGTCTACTATGGAAAACTTTCATAAGAATAATCGGATGGTATCTGGTAAAGTTGGTCATGTCATAGCAGATCAATTAACTGCATTTGGTGTTTTTTCAGAGTTTGATTTGGCTATTTTTGAATTAGTAGATAAACATCTAATTAATGCTAATGAATTCGGTGGCTAAATTAATGTTATCAAAACTATTTTATCCAGCTATTTGCTATTTAGAGATAATACAGGGGTGCTTTATAAGAAATACTTGGCATGGCTTACTTTTTGTGATTTTTTTAGTTCAATCTGATGGTAATGTGGGCTATCCATTCCAGTGGCACTGTCTGAAAAGTCGATGAGACTCAATAGGGAGGTATTTTGAGCTTTAACTTAGAAAAAAAGGAATATAGTTTTTGTCATTTTAGTATTCGGGAATGTAAAACTGTCATTGACATCTTATGTTGTCAATCTGCTATCTCCCACCTGGAATAAGCAAATAGTATAATATTGAGGATCACTTATTTACAGCAATCTCTAAAAATTGGAGAGACAGATCATTGATCAGTATGGAGGTAATTGTATATTCCGGATAGATCTGAACAGTAAGTCCACCAAAAATGGGCACCGTGTCCGGCGAAACTGGACTGTGAGTCCGTCCAAAATGAACACCCATTCGGCAGAACCTGAACAGTTTACATCCGCGATACAGAGTAACCTGAATATTATGTCAGGCAGTGTGTAATCCATACCAGTTGATGAAGCATCTCTGCTCGTAAAAGTATCTCCTTAAAGGCAAAATATGAACATAAGAATTACTTCCAGACAGAAGAATTCCTCCAGATTTGGCCTCCAAATGTTCTCCTTGGAAGATGAGATGAAGTTAAACGGTTTGCAGGATGAGATGCGGCCGATGTGATAGGGTGGTTACCGGAGTTAGCCTCTGAGAATTATACCTGATGGGTGAAATGTATCAATTCAAAAGGTGTTCTATCCCACCGGAAAAACTGTTCAAAAATTTTGGAACTACTGTTCAACACTAAAATGGCATTGACATATACAGGTAATAGTAAATTTAATAGATAACGCAAGAATATCTACAGTATTAACCATTAAATGTTCTGTTGATAATAATTCATATCCTCTTGGAAGAAAAGTATCAAAAGAGGGGAAGGATGAATTGTTTCTTCTCCCCAATAATTATCATGGTGAGTGGAATTGTATTATTGCCCTAAAGGATGAACTTCACTAACCTATGGTTGATTTATAAATTTATGGAACCTTATATCTTATATTACAATCGTTAATATTGAAGAAACAGAATCGAGATTTTTAATCTCATAAAGGAGTAAAAATGAATATTATTAGTAAATTTATGGTATTTTATAGAGTTAATTTAGATGATATTAATTATTTGTTTGGCAAACAATCTTTAAACTTTAATACAAATGTGAATCCTAATTTTCTCCAAGTGATAATTTCTTTTTTAAATTCTTTGCTTGCTACAGTACTTTTTCTAAAAAAATATTGGTATATTTCATCTAAAGAAATTAAATATGATTATGGACTTAAATATCTCTTTTTTGCAGGAACTTATAATCAATTCGAATGTCTCAAAAATGTTTTTAATTATATGCCATACAATGAAAAAATACTATTTACAGATAATATTAAAATCATGAATATGGTACCTGCTCAAAGCAATATAATTCGCTTAAATAATAAGGATGTCTGTTGGGGTATTGTATTCATTATTCTCAAGGTATTACCTTATTGGCTAAAAAATCTTAATTCAAATCGAAAAGGGCTTGTTCTTGGAGGTATTGGATATATGCAGTGCTTTTTTTATTGCAACTATTTTTATAGAATGTTGAATGATTATAATCCTCAATTGATTATAATGTCCAATGATCATAGTTTTAGTAATAGATCACTATTATATATGTCAAAATCATTAAATTTTAAAACTGTTTATTTGCAACATGCATCTGTTTCAAATCGTTTTCCACCTCTTGAGTTTAACTATGCTTTCTTAGATGGAAAGATTGCTTTTGATATTTACAAACAAACGGGAGTAGGAAGAAACCAAAAAAATATTAAAGTTTTTTTAACTGGTTCACAAAAACCTAGGATTAGTCGGGTTTTTTGTCGAAAAGATAGTAATAATCTGAGCCACAAGAATTTCCATTACCAAGAAGAAAATGATAATGAAAATCATTCAATAATTATATTCGGAATAGCTATCACTAGATCAGATGATATTAATTGCGCTATTAGTTTTTGTGAAAAAATATTGAGACACAATAACATTCATATTATTATAAGAAACCACCCTAGTCAATCAACTTTCAATATCCAAAAAATGTGTGATGAACTAAAGAATGTTACGGTTGAAGATTCTCAAAAATATAACCTTCAAAATTTTTTTAATAAAATTGATTTAATGATTGCTAGCAATTCAAGTATTCACTTAGAAGCAACATTATCAGGTATCCCTTGTTATTATAAAGAATTTGGAAAAAGTGTTACCTCAGATTATTATGGTTATCTGAAAAATGGATTAATTCTTCCTTTTCCAGATTTAACAAATCAAAATAAAAATAATATTCATGATTTATTATTGTTTGATAAAGATCGTAAAGATAATTCAATGAAACTATATTCTAATTCATATAATACTAAATGGCATGGAAAAGAAGGTTGCCTTGTGGGTCAAACTCTTTTAGAATTATCTTCGGGTTATCCAATAACAAACTTTTACTTAAAATATATTGATGAGAAATACAACCTATATTTATATGACTTAAAACACACCTTTCGCTAATTCTTAACTTTAAGTAACTGGTCAGGTGCCCCATGGAAGTTTCAAACCTATATGGGGACAATATGGCCAGTTAGTCCTACTTAAGAATACATTTGTAAAGCTCAATATACTGTCTTGCAACAACTTTACTATCAAAACATCCCAAAACCTTTTCTCTTGTATTCTGAGAAATTGTTGTATATTCAGGTGAATCGAGAACCCAGTTTATCCCATTAGCAAGATCATGACTATCAAAGGGTGTAGCCTTATATCCGTTTAACTGATGATCAACAATATCTTTTGGCCCTGTAGCATTAAAACAGACAACCGGAGTCCCACATGCCATAGACTCTGCTAAAGTTTTTCCAAATGCATCCATAAGAGAGGGGGCGACAAATACATCAGCAGCTGAATAAAGAAGCCGCAAAGAAATAGTATCATGCAAAAAACCAAAATTCATATACTGAAAACCCAAGTTGTCAATGATTCCTGTACCAAGTCTCCCAAAAAAGCAAAGATAACAATTGTCTTTATCAAGCCATTTTGTGGCTTCCAGAAATTTATCAAACCCCTTCCAAATGTCATTAACGTTTTGAGCACCAGTTAAAATAATCTTTTTATCTATGGGGAGCCCGAGAATCTCTTTAGCACTTTTCTTATCTATTGGGTAAAAATCTTTCGTATTGATATTGTTATGAATAGTTTTAACATCAAAATTTTTCATTACAAGACTTTTTTTGGCAGTTTCACTTAGCCAATTACTTATACCCACCATTTTGATGTTTTTTGGGAGATATTTTATTTTTCTGTTCAGAACTATCTTTGACAAATCATACCCATATGAACTACCTAATTGCGTGCATCCACCACATCCAAATTGGTATTTCTCACACTCCATAGAGCAGTGGCATCCACCGGTCATAGGCCACATATCACGCATTGTCCAGATGACAGGTTTAGATATTTTAGAAAGATGTCTCATATTGATAAATCCATTATTTATCCAATGCAAATGGATGATGTCTGCTTCTTTATACTCTCTTGTTTTGGTAAAGTCAAACCCCACAAATCCTGTGCTAAAAATAACTTTTTTACGGTTTTGATAAAAGACTGTGGGAAACATATCAAGCTGACTTCTTATCATATCGATAAGTTTTGATTTCTTATTTTCTGTTACAGAGATTACATTTTTGTCGCCAAATGTCTCTTTGCTATTTGTAATTATTTTAGAGTCTATACCAAGTTCCTTAAGCCCTAAGTGCAGCCAATATGCTCCCCTTGATGCTCCTCCGGTTAAATCTCCTGCTACAATATGAAGAATTTTCATGTAATAACATATTTATATATACATATGATATTTAACTTACCCTTGAGAGGCTGTTGCTTAGTAGCCCAAATACATCAAGGGCAACCCATATGTTTACCGTTCAACAACCAGGTATGATAAGGATAAGAAAGGTCCCAAGAAAGTCACCAAATATCTTGGGCGTTTGAATGAAGATCATGGATTTATTGCAAGGAAGGAGAAAACACCTAATTCAGGCTGTGACACAATGCTTGATCGTTACAAAAAGAAGCCCAATATGGCCCCCAGCCCAAGACACATTTAAATGGGATGACTTCGTCATTGTAGTTCTTTCACAGCCTGAATTTGTCCACGCAAAAAGTCCGTACCGTGAAGGATTATGGAAATGCCCTCCTTTTGGAGGAGGAATTCAAAGAAATGATTCCTCTGCTAAAAGAGGAGTTCTCCGAGTACTGGCATCAAATCCTTGCAACCTGGATTCCCGTCCTTCATAACGATGTGGGTGGCACCACCCCCAGGTCATGGTAGAGCTGCACCTGTTTATCGAGTATCTCACCCCTCCTTAGAGATTTCCTCGGTTGTTCAAAACACTCAATGACATCCAGTTTGTCCAGCATACCCGGCAATGTGTATTTCTTGAAAAGATCCTTATCCTGCATCTGCTTTTTGAGGTAAGACAAATAAATCAGTGCCACAAACTGCACAAACAATTTTCCATCAAGACTTTGCTCTGATGAAACAAGAGTACGCCGCATGTTCAGGCGTTCTTTGAGGTTGCCGAATGCTTTTTCAACTACATCTTTGTTGCGATAAAGTTCAAGAGCAGTTACTGCATCCATCTTTTCATTTGAGATTAGAGCAAAAAAGCCAAAATATCGCTTGGCTTTGCTGACATTTTCATCAATAATCTGTGCCTTTGTTCCACGCTTCGGTGTTGTTTTGGTAATGAAGTACCGCTGGTAAAGTTTCGCGTGTCCGGGAACACGTTCTCCTGATTCCAGTTCCTGTTTTAGTGCGATCAGCTTACGGTCGAAGTTTTTCTCATCTTCGGCTGCCCGGTCGATGTTGTAGAAATAGTGAATATAAAGACGACGTGATTCCTGAAGAGTATCTCCTTTGTACGGACGTTTCTGTGTATAATTCCAGGTGGTTCGAACGGTTTGATAATACAGTTCGTAGTTCTCACTGTAACGTTCAAAGCTTCTAAAATTGTCGTAGATTCCATCCAGCTCTTCCCGGATAAAGGTCAAAGACATACTAACACCAGCAAGGAACTTCGGATGACTCTTAAACATGTTGTTAATATTGACTTCACTATAAAATCCCCGATCCAGGACCAGCTTGACCTTCGAGTAACCAAGAATATTCAGTTCTTCAAGCAGGCGGCTAATGGTCTTTGAATCAGGAATATTGCCTGCGAGTTTTCTGTAGTAGAAGGGAAGATTTGACTCTTGTCCAAAGACGAGAGCAAGATTCAGTTGAGGTAATTTGTCGTGCTCCTTGTTGCGGCCATACTGTACCTGCTTGAGGGATTCTGAGTAGCTTGACAGAGTTGTTGTGTCATATGCCCAAAATTCATTATCAAGCCTTCTTTTCCCCTGAAGGTTGAAGAACTTTAGTTTATCCTCCTCAGTAATGCTGGCAAACAGTTCACTACTGCGTTGTGAGGTGATGTCTTTGCCATAGGGATGTTTGTGCAGGAATCCCCACTTCTCAAAACGGTATAGTGGCGTGCTGTCTTCAAGGATTAAATAGTATGCAATACTGCCCTTTCGCCCATTTCAAAAAGCAAATGATCGAATTATAATCAGAAATCCAACATAGCGAGTTATTTTTGATATCAAAGCAAAATAAGAGGTATAATGACTAAGTTAGTGACTAATGAACGAGTAGATAACATTCCCGTTCTGCTTAACACATTGCAAACAATGAATCTCCCAAAAATTGTGAATGACGCTTGTCCAACTCACGGAAATTGGAGTGGGCTTCCGATTGGTGAGACATGTGCTGTTTGGATCACTCATTTACTTAGTCAGGCTGATCACAGATTAAGTCATGTTCAAAAATGGGCAGGCAAACATATCCATACATTGAGCCGATTTCTGGGAATGGAAGTCCGAGAGCTTGATTTTACGGATGATAGATTAGCCATCATACTTGAAAAATTATCTAATAATGAGATTTGGGAACAGATTGAATCACGACTAAATCAGGAGAGTCTGCGTGTTTACGATCTTGAGAATCCCACCGTGCGAATTGACTGCACAACTGTCAATTCAAATTGTTTAGTGACAGAAGACAGTCTGATTCAGTTTGGAAGATCAAAAGACAGGCAGGACCTTCCTCAGGTTAAAATTGCTCTTGCAACAATAGATCCTCTTGGTTTGCCTGTAACCGGCACAGTCTGAAAAATCAGTGATAGGATAAGTACAGCTATTTTGAACCTAAAAATGAAATATATTCATATTTGTACAACCAATACTATTTTAGAGCAACATGGTACAAATTCAAGATAAGTTATATGATGACAATTATGTTGGGTCCATCTTTAAAATATTTGGAGATCTTTCCAATGATTACGTATTTGATCATAATTCTGTAATTCGAAGAATAAATCCACCAAAATGTGAAAAATGTGGCCATCAGATGGTTCATAATGGTCATAATAGCTATTCGAGGAAAAATTTGGGCAGTCTTAGAATTGGAAAGTATAAGTGCTCAAACTGTAATTTAAACGTAGAAGAATCAAAATCTTCCTGGATAAACTTACTCTCTGAAGTTAAAGACTTTTATGGTTCATTCACACTCCAATGTCTTGATCAGAATGTTTCTTACGAAGGAATTGCTAAGATTTCAGAGTTTATTATTCCGCGTGGGAAAGACTTTTTTAAAGATTTGGCCAAGGAAAAGCTCTCAGAAATTGAATTGCCACCAATCAATTTTGAGGATGATATTCTAATTCAGTACTTTAAACATTTCCTGAAAAACCCCATTTTTTGCTCAGAGTATTTCTGCCCAACTTGAGAAAGTTAAGTACTTCTCTATTTTAATGACAAACCACATGGACTACTGCGCGTAATACTGCGCGTTTACCCCAATATCGCCAAATTCTTTTAGAATTTAGCCCGAATTTACCTTATTTTTTTGACGTACGCCTGATTTATGGTGGGGTTTATATACTCTCAAAAACCCCTCATATGGCAAATAATTGTCAAAATATAGGCAAATCAGAGCTTAATAAAGAAAATAAGCTTGGAAACCTTGAACCGATATGCGCTCTTGTTGAGGGGAATGTAACCTTAACAGGTGGCAGAAACTATGATAGTCTAACGTTGATTCGGGGAGCTATCGCTACGGCATGTTCTAATAACTCAATATCCGGTTTTGCAAAAATGACGGAAGGACTACCGTCCCATACGACTTGTCTAAAAAAACTTCATGGCCTTAATATGGAGGAATTGACACTAAATACTCCAAAAATGCTTTTAAAAGCGGGAAAAGGAATCCTTAAGAAAGGTCAGAAGTATGATTTTGCAATTGATATAACGCTAATTCCATATTATGGGAAAAAGGATAAAAAAAATCCTAAATCTCCAATTGTAGGTGGAAAAAGAAAGGCATCGACAAATTATTTTGTTGGATACCTGACATTCTCGGTTGTAAATATGGATAAGCACCTTATACTTCAGGTTATTCCTTTGTTTAGAGATTCCACTAACCTCACCGCAATAAAGAATTGTGTTGATTTAATTTATGGATATGGATTCAAGATCAAATCTCTGATGCTTGACCGTGAGTTTTACTCTGCTGAAATCTTCAGTTACCTTAAGGAATCTGAAATTCCTCACATAGTGCCTGTTAAGAAGAACAGTGATGAACTCAAAAGGCAGCTGAAGGGAAAGAAATCAAAATCATTTGAATATGTTATAAACGCCAAATCGAAGAATAAGCTAAAATGTAAGGTGAAAATTGTTGATCGTGTCATTTACATGAAAGGTAAAAAGGGTAAAAAAGGTGCTCTTCATCGTGCTTTTGTTGTGTACAAAATTAATACTTCCCCACAATCAATTAGTGAGCGATACAGGCATAGATTTGCCATTGAATCAACATATGTCATTAATAATAAATTCAAAGTAAGAACATCCACCAAGGATCATGTGGTGAGATTTTTTTATTATCTAATTGCATGCATAATTCAGAATTTTTGGGTTTTAACAAAATGGAAGCGATTTGCAAAGATTCAGAGAGGACCAAAAGTAATATACAGGGACAAATTCCCCTTAAATCATTATCTTGCCATCATATTTGAAGAAAGTATGACTCATTTTCGTATATTAAGGATTGATGAAATTGCTATAAGCTGACATTCTGACATCTCAATGAACGGAATATGCAGCTGCGACCGATTTAGCGGTAGCTATCTATAATTTTGTAACTTTTTCACTGGAAACAACACAATTTCAATTCAAAGATACTCTTTTCAGATTGATCTCGATGAGAAATGGAAGAATGTAATGAGGCCTAAATGGGGATGAGTGATGTTAATCAAAATAGGTTTACAAAACGTGCCTTGTGACCTCGGTGCAAAAAAACGGAGAATTTAGGGCCAATACTGCGATTTAGGTAATTTAAGAGAGTATTTTGAATTTAATATTGTAGGTTTAAACATATTAATGATCGTCTAAGTTTAAAGTACTGTAATTATCCACTATGATGAACAACATCCTAAAAGAGAAAGAACGCAGAAATTGAATTGCCACCAATCAATTTTGAGGATGATATTCTAATTATCCACTATGATGAACAACATCCTAAAAGAGAAAGAACGCAGAAATATCGCTTAACTATCTTAGATGGTAAATCAAAAAGACCAATTTTAGAAGAATTGGTTGATTCAAAGGATAATGAAACAATTATTGCCTTTTTATCCAGCATATCTTTTGAAAATAAATGTGTGTTCATTGTCACAGATTTAGATAGAAGATATCCTGCAATATTTGATGAGGTATTTGGAGATAATCATATCCATCAGAAGTGTTTATTTCATCAAAATAAGTTGGTTGTATCCGTATTTCCTAAAAATTGTACATTATATCAAGAATATATAAAATATAAATTTTTAAACATCTTCTATGACCGTAATGAAGAGCTACTTTTCCTTGAGAATTTGATCAAAGAACAGGAATCAAGAGAAGAACTTGGTTTACCTGGGCATAGAGAGTGGAAAAAGGAAAAATTTCAGGAATTCAGAGAGTTTCTTCATAATAAAGAAAAATCTCGCAGAAGACAAAAAGAAACTCTCCCAATGAATTCTTACGACCAAACATTGGATAATCTTGAAGAGCTTACAAAATTCGTTGACAATGATATTGACACTGATGAAAGAGTTAATGATAAACTTGCGAATAAATTAAGGAAAAGATTGGAGCAGATTACAAGGGATATCAAGCCTTTGACGGCTTTCCATTCAGTTTTGGGTGCACCGGCTACAAATAATGCAGTTGAAAATTATTATTCAACCAGCCTTAAAACCAACCATAAGAAGAAGCAAAGGACTGATGAAGGGATTGTTCAGCAACTAAAAATAAGTGCCTTAAAGAGAGCCAATATGTTAGATAAGCCTCCAATCACGTTTATTGAGATCATAAACAAATTTAGAGCCATATCGTTCAAATAGAGGAAGGCATTTGGAAAAAATGCAAATTAAATAGTGGTAACTTTGTACCTCAACATATTATTCGTGTCAAATGATATATTTGAGATTTATTTTTTTAAGGTTTGGAACAATTCTACTAAAAAAAGGCATATTTCCACTGGAAAATCTTCCAGATTTTTTCACCGTAACTGAAAAATCCGACTGTGCCCTGTAACCATTTCAACTTTACCTGGGAATCGCGCTGATGATCCCACCTATACTCCAATAATCCAAAAAGTTCGTAAGTCGCTTAATAAATCTGGACTTCTGTACGTTGGCGATTCTAAAATGAGTGCGATGTCGATACGGAGAGAAATTGTCCAAAACAGTGATTTTTACCTCACACCGCTCCCCAAAAAAATAATGCCAAATACGCTTCTGATAGAAAAAATAGAGGAGTTCAATGAATCTGAATGTCAGCTCACTGAAGTTAGCAGAGAATATTCTGATGGTGAAATACGCCCTATTGGTGAAGGATTTGAAGAATGGAGTTCCCAAAGTTCAGTTGAAGATAATATTGAATTTCAATGGGAGGAGAGAAGAATCTATGTCCGTTCCTTCACCTATGCTGAAACTCAAAAAAAGGCGTTGGAGAGGCGCATCGCAAAAGCAACCGATGAAATTCAACAGATGAATTTAAGAGGAAAGGGCAGAAAACCACCAAAAACAATAGATGAAGCCATAGAAAAAGGAAATAATATTCTTAACAGTCACTCCCTTGCCGGCATCCTAGAAATTGGTTTTGAGGAGAAGGAGGAGAGGATTACTAAGAGGAAATATAAAAATAATCCTGAACGTGAAATTATTAAAAGGACAATAAATTGCCGAGTAAATTTAAATGAACAGGCGTATGATGACGCACACAAAACTATGGGGTGGCGTGTTTATGCGACAAATAAACCTGAAAGCAGTTTTCCTCTTGAAAAAGTTGTACTGGCGTACAGAAATCAGTACATTATTGAAGATAAATTCCACCGTCTGAAAAATCACCCAACATCAATCGATCCTATGTTTCTAACGCGGGATGATCATATTGATGGTCTGATCAAATTTGCATCACTTGGCCTAAGAGTACTGGTATCGATTGAGATGAAAGTTCATGATTCTCTCGAAAAAAGCGGAAAAGATCTCGCAGGAGTATATGAGTACAACCCCAAGAAAAGTACAAAAAAGCCACGTGCTGAAAGGATGTTAAAGATATTTGAAGATATAACTCTAACAATAGTGGACATAGAAGGGAAAAATGTGTTTTTAATGAGTAAATTGACCGATTTACAAAAGAAAATATTGAGTCTTCTTGGAACAGACGGAGGAATATTTGAGCGAATTTCTGGGAATCTATGATTTAGGATTCAGGATCAACGAAACATGAGATCTAAGGGATTGACTGTTCAATGTTGTGTTGATAACAATTCATATCCTCTTGGAAGGAAAGTATCAAAAGAAGAGATGAACGAATTGTTCCTTCTCCCGAATCAATTTCATGGTGAATGGAATTATACTATTGCTCCAAAGGATGAATGTCACTATGTCGTGGACGACTTATAAAATTACGGCTACTTAGCCTGTGCAAAATAGTCATTTGGTGTCGATTAGATGCCAAAAAGGAGCGTTTTGTATGAAAAACTACAAGGAAATTCTAAGACTGGAAAGTCTTGGATTAAAGAAAACGGAGATTGCAAAATCCTGTAACTGCTCACGAACAACAGTGGTAAATACACTGAAAAGAGCTAAGGAGTACAATCTTTGTCACTGCCAGTCTCGAAATGTTTAAATTACAGGAAGCATCAAAATATATATGTTGATGGTTCCTGAAACAATAAAAAAGATTTATCACAAAATCTTATTTGCTATAAAATGCTATAAATCGAATAGATATACGACATCAGTGAAAAAAACTTGCAATTCATATGGAAAATCACTAAAAGTAAATGGATATTCAATAGTAACTAAAAATACATACCTTGGAAATAATGTAAATTTTAATGGGATGAAAATTTATGGGATTGGAAATGTTTATATTGGAAATTATTTTCATTCAGGTATGGGGTGCATTATGATCACAGATAATCATAACTATAATCATGGTAGTGCGATCCCCTATGATCATACAAAAATAAAAAAAGACATTATTATTAATGATAATGTATGGTTGGGCATGAATGTAACTATATTGAGTGGAGTGAATATTGGTGAAGGTGCAATAATTCAGGCTGGGAGCGTTGTTGTATCCAATATACCTAAATATGGAATTGCAGGAGGTCATCCAGCTAAAGTATTTAAGTATCGCGATATAGATCATTATGAGAGGTTAAAATATGAAAACAAATTTCATTGATTTAAATCTATAGTATAAAAATAGGGTTGGATTTATGACACCCAAAATCCCTCCCAGAACTGCCCATATTCTTTTTAAATTTTGTTCTGAGTTCTAATTCCAAATCAACAAACACATATATGTCCGAATATATGTATTTATAGATATCATGCCCAGAATAGAGTGAGGTTGTCTATCCATCTGACTTTCGACAGTAACTTCAAAGGAATTCTATTATTTTAACCGAAGGATCTGCATATAATTAAGTAAATATTACCTTTGATGGTATTAAACTCAGATTTATTCCCTCACTATTTTGATGAACGTTACTCTGGCAAGGTAGTAGATCTTAAACCCGGCATTGACAGAAATACGCAGTACTGCGGATTATGATGCTCTTTTTAGAGGGGTGATGACTTATGACTACACTTCTTCTTGAACAGGTTCATCAACAGCTAATCCAATTGAAACTAATGACGATGGATGCTCTTCCTGAACCAACTTTTGAAAGTGCTATGAAGGAGAATCTGAGTCCCCTTGAAACCATTGGATATTTAATTGAGCAGGAATGGAAGGAAAAGGTATCATCAACAATAAGAACACGTACCAAGAATGCAGGTTTTCCGCTCATCAAAAAAATAAATGATTTTGACTTTACGTTTCAGCCCTCCATTGACAAAGACTGTAATACGGGATCTTGCTACGCTAAGATTTGTTGATATTGGTGAGAATGTTGTCTTCCTTGGTCTTCCTGGTGTTGGGAAAACTCACCTTGCTATTGGTCTTGGGGTAGCTGCAATAGAGCAGAGAATTCCTGTAATATTTCTGAATGCTTCAGTACTGATTGAACGTCTAAAAGAAGCTCATCATATTGGTCAGTTAAACCGCTATCTGAAAAAGCTAACACGACCATGTGTTCTGATCATTGATGAAATTGGATATCTGCCATTTGATGCAGATGCGGCTTACTGTTTCTTCCAGTTGATTTCAAGAAGATATGAAACTTGTGTTGGTAAAACTGAAAAAGTGCGCATACTTTTTTAGTGAAAATTGTCACATTTACGATATTAGGAACTCAAGTTTCAGTCACAAATTCAGTTTTGGGCAACCACACCATTATTTTACGAATATTATATTCAATTAGTTAAAATATAATTATTCAATATTAATCTAAGTTCTAAACCTCACGGTAAGCAAAGGCTCAACTATGATGATGCGTTGACCAAAATTTAGCCTTTTGTTCGGAACTCTAAGATATTGGTTGACCAGATATTCTCTTTTTCATAGCGCTTCTGAATAAACTTCATGATTCTCCGATCCCTCATTTTTGCACGTATGAAATTGGTTCTATTTATCAAATCAGCAAGTTCCTGTTCTGTAAAAACTCTTAGTGGTTTACGCAATCTCACAATTGCCACAGTCTGATTTAGTGAGAGTATCTTCGATTTTTTCCGGAAATATTCCTTCAAATGCAACAAAAACAGATGAGCAGTTACACAAAGGGCAATGTGATGATTTAAGGATGTCCAACTCCTCCCTCTGAAGCTATCCAGGTCACACAAACCTTTCACATCTTCAAAATTTCTTTCAATCCAGTAGCGCTTCGCTTGTGCTTTAACAAGATAGTCCAAGTCAAACTCCAGATTATTGGAAACTGAAAATCTCAAGAAATCTTCTTCTGGATCACGAATCATAATGAGTTTTACTGGTTTTTCAGCGGGCAGATCATTATGCCGACGCCACACAATTAGCTCTGCACATTCGACACTTTTTATGCCTCTGTCAGTCAATCTTATATCGACAGTTTTCCAGTTTTTTTGGATTTCTGACAACCATTTAACTTTAGTTGGTGAAGTGTTCTTCACTTTAAGTTTTGAAGGAAATCTCCCCACATTTCCTTTTCTTTTTGGCAATTCCAGTTCTGGTTCGGTAATATAAACCTGAGTATCACTTGCAATATCGCAAATAAATGTCAAACCACGTTCTTCAAGAGCACCAAGAAATTTTGAATCATTTCCGTACAATGCATCGGCCTGAACGTAAGTGAAAGGTATCTCATCAGAAATTGCCCGGTCAACGATGTCTAATGCTAAATCTGGTTTTGTTCTATGTTCGAGCAGTTCAAGTGGAACTCCACAATTAAGGCTTTTCTTGGTATTGTTTGCCCAACGCTCTGTAAAAAAGACTTGAAAATCAATTATAGCTGAGGTCTTGCCAACACAGTAAGAACCAAAAACCTCAACCTGTGCATTGCAGGTTCGTCCAACTGTTCCAAGATACTGCTTTGAGGTAGCTACCGCATGTGTCCCGTATTTCTGTTGGCCGGATTCATCAATTATCAGAGAACCACCAGGTCCAAGAAGTTTGACAGTATTAATGCGATTTAATCTCATAATATTTTCAGCCAACCATGGGGATTTTGAGATGAAATGGCTCAGAACACGTGGAGATCCACATTCTAAGAGATTTTCAGACATTTTACTCATGTTGGAACCACGAGGTAAGGTGATTATACCTTCTGAATAACTTGAAAAATGATGGAAAACACTTCGATTACCATTTACTAATTCTTTTGCGTATCCATTTTTCTTCAGAAAATTACCGATATCAACATCACAATGTTGAATATCTCGTGCGGAAATAGGATTTCCCCTTGTTGAAAAGTCAACATACAAAACAGTTATGTTATATAAATATATTGATCAAACTGTTTGACTTCGCTTAATTTTACTAACTCAAGTGAAAGAGGAACAACAATATTCACCTCAAACAAAACGTTTGCTGAATGGGGTGAAATATTTCAGGACCATGTGATAGCCGCTGCACTTCTTGATCGTATTCTTCACCATTGCACGGTTGTGAATATTCGAGGTGAAAATTACCGTATGAAAGACAGAAAGAGTCATAAATTGTGGGTTGATCAGTCAAAAACAAAAGGAGAAGGGTTTCCACATTTTTGACACGAAATTAGAGAACGTTTTAAGAGGGGTGAGGAATAATAAACCGACGGTACTGGGGAATGTAAAACCGTCATTGACATATGCAGTCTCTTTACATAAAATATATTTAGAAAGCATGCATATATATATCTAAATTAGATGTAGACTTATCATAAGTTTTTGAATAAAAACAGGGTTTATCCTAATAAAAATTAAAAATAAGTTAACTATATGTCTTAGATAAATATGAATTTCAAGGTGAGCTACACAATTTAACTTATATTTGCTCTGCTTAGAGGATAGGGTTCAGTATATGTTAGGAGGATTAAGTTTAGGAGAACAATTATTCAAAATTATCACCGCTGGAACAGTTGTAACAAAGGATGTACCTCCTTATTTCGTTGTAGAAGGAGTTCCTGCTAAAATAAACAAAGAATAAGTAAAGATTTGAAATATAAATTACCCAAATAGCTAAAAAAATGTACACTACTGCCAGTTCTCTTTTGGAAATATTAACGTTACTTCATTATTTCATTAAAATATTTGATTTACTGCTGAAAAGGATTTATCGAGCGCAGTGTATATCTACACTGCCCACATTTCCTTCCATTCTTCACAAAAATATCGTAGTTTTGGCAATGAAGGATTTTAAAAAGAAATTGGACGATTACCTTAGTGGTAGTGTACTAATAACTAGCTAAATGGGTAAATTAAATTGACACATAGAATTTGTATGAGAAGTTACTATGATAGCTGAAAATGATCTCAAGGGTAATATTAGTAGTCAATTACCAAAAATATCAATAATTACCCCAAGCTATAATCAGGGGGAGTTTATTGAAGAAACTATACTTTCTGTAATAGATCAGGATTATCCAAATATTGAATATATTATTATTGATGGGGGGAGCACCGATAATAGCATCGATATTATCCGGAAGTATGAGGATAAAATATCTTATTGGGTTTCAGAACCGGATAAGGGACAAACACATGCTATAAATAAAGGTCTTTCAAAAGCAACTGGAGATATAATTGCTTACCTTAATAGCGATGATATTTATTTACCAGGAACCTTTGGTGTTATTGCAGATTATTTCAATAATAATCCTATAGTTGATATGATATTTGGAGATATTATCCACATAGATAAAATGTCAAATCAAATTGAAAAGGTTGTCCGAGAGCCAATTATTCTGGATGATTTATATGGGTGTTGTTTTTATATTCCACAACCGACTGTTTTCTTAAGAAAGGAAATCGTTGAAAAAATAGGAAATTTTGATGAAATATTGAATTTGGGTATGGATCTTGATTACTGGATAAGATTATCTTTTGTGGGGATAATTGATTACATTCCTAAAACATTAGCTTGTGCAAGAATTTATCCTGAAGCTAAAAGCAGCGCACTATCTATAAATTACCTTGATGAACATCTTAAAATTTTGAATAAAAATAAGTGTTCTTTAATAAATTCAGATAAAGATGATTACTTCATAAATAATGCATATTCTTCAGTTTATTTCAATGGAGGAGGAGTTTACTTAATAAATGGATATTTTATATCTGGATTCAAACAAATATTACATTCATTCAAATACAGTAAGTCTAAACCGATTAATCTTGGTATAAAGTACATAAAAAGATTATTTTTTAAATATAGTAAAATATTTTGAGTCCCCATTTTCAAAAATCAAGTCAAAATACTTTAAAGATGCTATGGAAATCTCAGAATCAGCATAGTGATCTGAAGTTATTTTAGAAATCAAATAATATTTTGGTTCCATTGATGCAGGTACAAAGATAAGTTTTCTATCAGATGAGAATGGCATAAATAAATCATATGCCATTGCATATCTTGATCCAGTAACAATATTATCACCTTCCCAGACTGTCATTTGTTCATCCAATTGATTTTCTAACCAGTACATAGAATTTATTTCGTTACTGTTTGTATATCTCCAAGAATTTGAAACAAGAGGATCTGCAGTGATGTAAAGCATTGATCCAATAATAAATAACAAAAATATGAAAATAACACTATTGTTATAGAATATTTTATGGATCAAAGAAACTGGATCTAATTGGCTGTGAAAACCTATAATTACTATTGAGAAGGGTATGATTAATGTCGTTATCCTTAGTTGAAGATTCGATCCAATTCCTCCAGCACCGATAAAATCTATTATAATTGAAACAACAACTAAAAG
The DNA here is from genome assembly GCF_024662215.1 of Methanoplanus endosymbiosus. NCBI lineage: Archaea > Methanobacteriati > Methanobacteriota > Methanomicrobia > Methanomicrobiales > Methanomicrobiaceae > Methanoplanus > Methanoplanus endosymbiosus. The sequence goes on along the minus strand of NZ_CP096115.1, from coordinate 2,783,027 downwards.
ACCCATAATTCCAAATACTGCAATCATGCTAATTTTTTCAGTTGAAATTGGATTTTTTTTTATAAAAATATTATATAGTAAATACGTAAATGAAATGAGTGAAAGTGGCAATATTGTAATATTATAAATTACAATTACGGTCCAGTATAATAATGGTGATTTCCATGCGCTTGTAACATATGTATATGCCACAGGAGTTGATATTGATGAGAGTGATGAACCTATAGAAATAATTGTATCAAGGACATGCATGGACATACTGAACATTACTGGGTGCGTGTAAATTGATACAAATGAAAGGATTATAAACATAATAAAAATTAAAAATATATTATTGTGGTCACTTTTTTCACCCTTTATATCAGTAATTTTTGATGGAAAATATTTTTCAGAATAGTTCTTCACGAGAATAGTCACTGCAAGTCCAATGTTAATTATCAAAGCCATAAAAATATTTGTAATTCCTAAGCAAATTAAAACGGGAATTAATAATAGCAGCCATTGTTTATTATTACAATCTAAATATTTCTTTAACAGATAGAATGATAATAACAGAAAGGAAATGTCCATAAACATGTGCGAAGCTCTTGTAGTCTCAAATAGAATTATTGGTGATACTAACAATAGCAATATCGATACTAATACAATTCTCCTCTCTTTTAAATAGGTGGAGAAAAACAGGAAACTTACAATGGGAGTTACTGTTCCTAATAGGGGGCGTACACAAAGTTGATAATTGAGTACCGGGATGTTTGATAGTAAAGATGCTGTTAGGGAATATAATTGATAACCAAAACCATTACTGTATATGTATCCAATATCTGGATGAATTCTGCCCGATAACTCGATAGATGCAATAGTCTTTGTTATCCCGATTGCATCGTTATCTAAAACTAAAAAATTATATCTTAGCATATAATATGCTCTCATTAGGACGCTAAGTGAAATTATAATTATGAATAACTTAATGAAGAGTTTCCGTGATATTTTTGAACGATATAAGTCCATATTAGCGCCAGATCCTCCTAAACTAACAGAATTATCATTTATAATATTGAGATAGGTCATTATATGTCGCTCATTAGAGATACTAACTTTATTCTTGAATGAATAATACTTATAGCAGGTAAGACAGAATGTACAAACCTTGCCTATCAACCAATAAATCGAGGTTCTTCAAATGTGGAAAATGCATTCCTCATACATCGCCTCCACATGCTTTACAATCTTCTCCCAGACAAGGTGTTCTTCAATATAATGCCTTCCTGCGTTAACCATTTCTCTGTCTATATCTGGGTGTTCAATGGTATATCTGAGGGTTTCACTTAAGTCATCAACATCCCCACAATGAACAGTATACCCACACTCTGCTTCTTTAATGAGTTCACCGCACCCACAATCATCAGTAACAATAACAGGTGTACCACACAGCAATGCTTCAAATGGAACAAGACCAAAAATCTCATAGGTTGAAGGGTAAACCAAAACATCCGCATCCTGATATAATGCCCCTACTAAAGAGATATGACCTATAAATCTCACCTTGTTCATAAGATCAAGTTGCTTCACAAGATCCTCAAGAGTAACGGTATATCCATCATCAGCCCCGGCAATAATCAGAACAATATCATCGCCCCATTCTCTGACAAAAGAACTAAATGTACGGATTAGAAAACCAATCCCTTTAAGTTTGTGAATTCGTCCAACATATAATACTACATGCTTTTCTTTGATGTTATATTCTTTTTTAAATTGTCCTATTGGGGGAAGATCATTGAATGAATTGATATTAAGCCCATTCGGAATTACTATGATATTTTCATTAGATCTACCAATGTCTCTAAATTGATCTGCTTCTGTATTAGAGACGGCAATGATTTTAGAAGAATTTTCCAAAATATTATTACCCCAAAGATGGTCATATATCCTTTTAAGTCCCTGCTTCTCTATTATTCTAGGAAGCGAGCCATGAGGCTGAAGAACATATGGGATATTATATTTAATTGCATAATGACAAACTAAATTATTTTGATAAGAACGGAAATTATGGAGATGAATTATGTCAAATTGCTGTAAGTTATTCTTCAACCATGTCCTCATACTTGGGGAATAATAGAACTCTTTGATATTTGCTAAGCAATTGAATTTAATTACCTGGACATCCTTAAGGGATTTTGCATAGTCAGGATCAAAATCAAAATCAGTAGTAATTATTGTAACCTGGTGACCCTTTTTAGCAAGTTCCCTTGAGAGATCATACAATATAGTTACTGATCCCCCTCTTTTTGGATTGAAAAATGGACAAACCTGCAGAATATTCACTCTATCACCTGTATTAAATTTTTAAAGTCTGTTCAAATTGATTACTAATTGAAATCCAATCATATTTCTCAACAAATGTTCTCGCTTTCACTCCGTATTCATGACAATTAACCTTGGATAGAATATCTTGTGCAGTTATCATGGTTTCCTCTGGTGAATTAGCATAAATAATACCATTGTCATTTCCAAACTCTTTGATTAATCCGGGGAGTTTTGTTGTAATAACTGGTTTGCCCATTGCCATGTATTCTAGAATCTTAATAGGAACAATGTCCTTCATAGTTGGTTCATCAGTGTAGGCCGGAAGAATACAAATGTCAGATGAAGCAATATACTCCGGAATCTTTTCGTAGGGCTGTCTTCCTGTAAGGAAGAGCTGATCTTCAAGATGATATTGGTCTCTCAGTTTTTGAAGATCCGGGTATGCATCACCTTCACCAACAACCAGCAGTTTTATGTTTGAATACTTACCCGATTCTTTCTCTTTGCCTAGTTCTTCTGCTATCTCTTTTAGCCCTGAAAAATGATAAATCCAGCCCATAAAGAACAGAACTATTTCATTGTCTTTTATGCCATATTTCTTACGGATAGCTGAACCATCAATTTTATCATTGAACACATTAAAGTCAATGCCGGAACTAAAGATGTCAATCTTATCTTCCTCCGCTCCAAGAGCAATAATATGATCTTTGAGCTTTTCGTTTGTGACAAAATATTTCCTGGAATTATTGATTGTTTTTTGTTCAATTATTCTTCCTAAAGTCTGGAATGTCTTTTCCGGAATTAAAGTATCAAGAGCATCAATCCAGTAGTAAATAAATGGAATATTATACTTTTTAGCAAGCCCGGATGCAACATATGCATTAAGAATGCCAAACCCAATAATTATATCCGGTTTAAACTCTTTGATCTGCTTTTTTATTTCACAATTATGTGAAAACATCAGATAAGGATATTCCAGAACAGAGATCCTCAGTGCAGAAGGACGAATTACATCAACTACTGCACCACCATATATCTTTTTTACATTATGAAATTCCTGTTTACTCTGGAAGATTTTTTCATCTTCATCCTTTTTCCAGTCAAAAGCATAATCAATAACTTTAATAGAATGTCCTTTAAGCGATAACCTTTCCATCAGATGGTGCTGTGTATGGGGATATCGTTCAAGCCAGTCTGTTTCCTGAACTAATAGGATTTTCATATTATGTCACTTAAAAATATTATGCTGTCCGGTGATTATAACCAGATAAAATCCTTATGACTGTGTCACTAACATTTTCTTTTAGGTATTCAGGCGGAATTATCCATTCTGATTCCCGCTCCATCACACAGCGTACACACTGTTCAATAGTCTCGGGATCGGCACCTGCAAGAATATTGCTACCGCATTCTATTGTTTCAGGTCTTTCTGTTACATCCCTGATTGTAACATTTGGTACTCCCAAGATACAGCACTCCTCCTGAACAGTTCCACTGTCACTGATCACACAGAAAGCATTTTTTTCAAGATTGACGAAATCAAAAAAACCAAATGGTTCTAAAAACCGGATTCTATCATTATCAAACGACAAACCATACTTTTCCATGCGATCTTTAGTCCGTGGATGTGTACTACATACAACATTCATTCCATATTTATCGCTTAATTTCTGGAGTGCCTGAGTCAGTGATTTAAGGCGTGATTCTGAATCTACATTTTCTGCACGGTGCATAGTTACAAGAAAATAATCATCCTTTTTAATACCAAGCTTATTCAAAATATCAGATGAATCGATTGAAGACTGATAATAATTAATTACTTCTTTGATTGGATTACCGGTTACGAGAATTCTTTCACCCTGAATTCCCTCATGCAGCAGGTTGGCACGGCTTCTTTCAGTATATGGCATTAAAACATCACTGCTGTGATCAATAATTCTCCGGTTTACTTCTTCAGGAACCCTGTCATCATAGCATCTGTTTCCTGCTTCCATATGATAAACAGGAATACCTAACCTTTTAGCAACAATTGCGGATAAACTGCTGTTTGTATCACCCAAAATAAGAAGTTTATCCGGTTTTTCCTCAATAAAAATCTTTTCACATTTCTCAATAATTTTACCAATTTGTTCACCGGATGTTTTACCCTGGATTCCAAGATAGTAATCAGGAGAACGGACTTTTAATTCATCAAAAAAAATATCATTCAGATTTTTATCATAATTCTGCCCGGTGTGAACTAATACATGCTCACAGATCAGATCAAGCTTTTCAATAATTCGGCTCAAACGAATTATTTCAGGGCGTGTCCCAAGAACTGTGACAACCTTCAACGAATCAGCTCTCCTTCATGAGTAGAATTATCTTCAAGAAGAAGATTGTATGAATTAAGCAGAATTCTGGTCTCTTCCTGAGTCATCACATTGTCAGCAGAACTATATTCATTACCAAGCACTTCGGTTTTGATAGCTTCATCCTGTATTTCCGGAAGAATAGGAAGAATTACATAGTAATCTCCTCTCTTAATCGTTCTGTGAGCTTCTTCCTCTGAAACTAAAATTTCATGAATTTTTTCACCAGGCCGGACACCAGTAATTTCTGTTTTTATTGGCCTGTCACCTATAAGTACATCAGCAAGATCAGTAATTTTTGCAGATGGCACACGCGGAATATATGTTTCTCCTCTTTTTCCTTCTCTTAAAGCAGCAAAAATCACATCAACGGCGTTGTCAAGACTTAACAAAAACCTGGTCATATCAGGTGTTGTAATTGTAACTGGCCCTCCATTTCTGATCAATTCATGAAACAGCGGAATCACAGAGCCTCTGGATGCCAAAACATTTCCATACCTCACACAGATGAATCTTGTATTTTCTGTATCAAGATTTGCACGAATGAAAATTCTTTCCTGAATTGCCTTTGTCATTCCCATTACATTTACTGGCTTGCATGCCTTATCAGTAGAAATTCCCACTACTGTTTCAACCGGGAGATCATTTTCACATATAGCACGGATAATATTCTGAGGTCCTTCAATGTTTGTCTGAACTGCCTCAAATGGGAAGTATTCGCATGAAGGAACCTGCTTTAAAGCAGCCGTATTAAATACAACATCAACATTTTTCAGAACCTGACTTACACTATGGAAATTACGGACATCACCAATTCTGAAATCCAGAAGGCGCTTAAAATTGTTATATATTATCTCATCTGTTGCGGAATATTTTTTTAAGTAGTCTACACGCATTTCATGCTGTTTTGCTTCATCGCGTGAAAAAACAATTATTTTTTTTGGATTACCCATCTCACCGGATAACAATCTGCGAATTAATACTTTACCTAAAGAACCGGTACCGCCTGTAACTAATATTGTTTTATTGCTAAGCATTTAAAAACCTCATATATTATAATTTCTTTCATCCAAATACATTTCTGAAATCATATCTTCCCAATTGGGAACAATTATTCCGGTTTTATTTCTAAAACCCAACCCATCAAGACTTCTGTCGATAACTAAACTATCATCTGACTCAATGGTGATATCCAAATCATAATATTTATTTATTGTATCTAAAAGATCAAATTTACTAATTGGTTCTGAAGCCAGATTCCAGACTCCAGTTAAATCCGGGAATTCATTGATTATTCTGCATAATATGTTCCCATGCTCAAGAGTTGTTAAACCACTGAATATCGCTTTTTTAAAGCCTTTAACGGACCTACCATTTTGAGAAATAAACCATTCCACAAGACTATGCCCATCATTTAATTCTCTTCCAATAATTGAAGTTCTTAGTGTAAGACTATTTTGATAATTAACTTCTCCGAGGAATTTAGTTCTGCCATAGAGGTCATTTGCATCCGGAAAGTCATTCTCCTTATAACTGCCTTTACTCCCGGAAAATACACAATCTGTACTATAATGAATTAGTTTTGCATCAATATTTTGACAAATACTAGCCAATTGGTGTGGAAATAGGGCATTTATTGATATTGACTGAATTGCATCCTGAGCTTCAGGTAACTGTTTTACTATTCCAATGCAATTAATAACAAAATCAGGATTTTCTTTTTGAATTGCTTCTGAAACAGTATTGAATCTGTCTGCTGTTATCCCATCTATTAGTTTAACATCCTTAAAAAAAGGATATTCTAAATATTTATCTAAACCTTTCCTGATTGTCCCAACTACTTCAAAATCCCTGGAAAGAACCTGTATTAATTTATGTCCCAGCATGCCATTGGCACCCAGCACCATAATTTTATTATTAATCCCAACCATCAAAAGTCCTCAAACACCATATATTCTTAGAAATTAATTAAATTTAATAGATTAACCCTTTTTCATCATGAGGGTTAAGGAGTTTAGTATTAACCCGGAAGTTATCAGAAGCATACCTATGACAATGCAGTTGAAGCTGATGAAGAGCATCAGGTAGTGAAATATCTCGAAGTGATAGTATTCGGATATTACGAAGATGCCGCTTACAAGGCCTATTACAAAGAGCAGGAGGCCGGGAATTCCAAAAACTAACAGGGGCCGGCTGTAACCAATTTTGCCTACAATACTTCCCAGAACACCAAAACCATGCGTTATCGGGTTTTTCTTGTGCTTGTTTGGAACATCATATCTGACTGAGATGGGCACCTCACAGATCTTAAGGCCCTTTCCAAGCATGTGGGTAATCATGTCAGACTCAATGTTGTAGCCGTTTGACATGAAATCCATGTTTGCAAGGGCATTGGGACCAAGGGCACGGAAGCCGGACTGGGAATCAGTGCTTTTGAAGTTTGAGTTTTGTCTGACTTCTTTGTCACAAGTCAGATTCGTTGCATAGTCAAGAGTTACCTGACCAAGGCGCCGGTATTTTGGCACCTTGTTATTGTTCTCATCGCCGTCCAGATTTATGAAGCGGGAACCAATAACTAGATCAGCTCCACCGGTGATAACCGGAGCCAGCACCCTTGCAATATCGGTTGTGTGGTGCTGGCCATCGCCGTCAAGGAGAACTGCTGCTGTGCAGCCTTTATTAACTGCTGCCTCAATGCCCTTCTTTAGTGCATAGGCTTTGCCTTGGTTCTCTTCGTATCTTATGACTTCGGCACCTGCAAGTTCTGCAACCTCTGCCGTTCTGTCGGTTGAACCATCATCTACTATGATTACCCTGTCAACTTCCGGCAGGGTTTTCAGGATAAGGCTACCTATGACAAGCTCTTCATTGAGGCAGGGGATAATTGCACAGATGCATGAATTTTTCACATCTAAGCATGAATTCTTCCCTTCTAATCCTGTCAGATTGCCAGACAACTGCCCCAGACACCCCCTTTTCCTGACTTATCCCAACCAAATATTATAATACCACCCTCCGGTCACATCATGGCATTGTAACCCGATTATGCCAATCAATACTATATGCCAGACTATTACCAGTTATGTTCTACCTAAGAATTAAAAATGCTTTTGATATTAAAGTTGAGGTTAAGATTGGGATTGAGATTGATACCGGTACTGAAATTGGTACCAATACTGAGATTGAGATTGAAATTGTGTCATGGCTGCACCATAGCCATAGTCATAGCTGAATCATAGTTGTATCAGTGGATTCATCCACCCGGATGCTGTCTGAATAAATCAGTGGAGTTGTCACAACTCACAGGAATCATCGCAAAAGTCGCAAAAACCACAATAACCAATAAAAGGTATTCCGGTTGTTCCTGTATTCTGCTCTGTGCTTCCTGCTCCCTGTTCCACCTCCACTGATTTATTCAGACACCACCAGATGAATGAACCCACTGATACAAATACAACACAACCATGATAAATTATGATACCCCAAAGTAGTAAAAAACGGCTCCTCGCTGTTTTATGTGGGTAATCCAAAGTTGAGATCCCCCAATCTGAGATAAATCATCTTAATTAGAGTCTTACTATTACGATATCCTCTGGCTGCTCGTTTGAATGTTTGGATAAGACTATTTGTCCCTTCAAGAATGGCATTTGTCATGCCTGATTTGACAATATTCAAAATACCTCCCTCATGTTTTTTAATTGTTTTAGCGACCCTAATCATGGGTTTAAGTTTGGATTCATTTGCCAGGACAACCCATTTATTTAAAGAATCAAGTGTATTTTCAGGGTTATCTTGGTTCCATAATTCTTGGAATCTACGCTTTAGTTTGTATGCTTCAGCGGTTTTGAGATTAACACAAAGGAGATTATTTAGCTCTATTCTCTGTTCTGGCTTTAAATCATTAGGATCTTTTAACCACAAGTATTTTGTTTTCTTTAGAATTGGTTGCTTTTTTGATTCCCCGCGTCTTATCTGATCAACTGCATCGCTTATGATTTTTATCACGTGAAATTTATCCAAAGTGACATTACAGTCAGGAAACGATTCTCGAAAACCCTTGAGAAATGCAGGAGACATATCGCAGCAACCAGAGTGAATTAAATCAGGATTTCCACCATGAGCGAGGAGTTCATTACGGAATGAAGTTAGTGTTGATGAGTCTTTACCGTCACAAACATAGATTACCCGTTTTGTTTCATAATCAACAACAAGCGTTACATAATTGTGCCCTTTCTTTACAGAAGTTTCATCAATACCAATGCTTGAAACTGACGAAAGATCTTCCTTATTAAGAGCTTTTACAACGTAGTATTCCACAATTCGCCATAATCTCGTGTCATGCTCTCCAATATATTCTGCCACTTGAGCCACAGGCATACGCTGGATGAGATATAGAACCATTGATTCAAATAATAAGGTGAATCCACTACCTTTTCTTGCCCACGGAACATCTGCAACATGAACTCCACAGGTTTCACAGCATACACGAGGTACTCGACAGTGCAAATAAGCTTTATGCTGAAAAAAATCAAGGTGCCGCCAAGTCTTTTTAGTGGTGTCATGTACTTTGCAGAGTGATGCACCACATATTGGACAGTTGAATTTTGCACCAGTATTAAAATCAACAGATATGTCTATTTGTTGAAGATTTGAGCTGAAATCAAGAGATTTAATGTGCCAAGGTGAAGTTATTCCAAGTGCCTGTTCAAAGAGAAAGTATTGATTTGATGAGTCATTATGTGGGAACATAGAATCTATTTACCTGTAATTTTTGAGGTATTTAACTCAAATATATTATTTAATACATCACAATTGAATTTATAATCACCCACAGGATTTAGCGAAGAGCCTAAAAAACCAAACAGCGCTACAACAGCGCTACAACAGCGCTACAACAGCGCTACAACAGCGCTACAACAGCGCTACAACAGCGCTACAACAGCGCTACAACAGCGACAAAACTCAACAACCCAAAAAAAGCAACACGAAGAAAAATGAAAAACATGAAAAATATGAAAAAACACAAAGCAACACCCTGTAACATATTGTAACTGGAACTCAAAAACCATTATTCGCAATAACGGAGAGAATAGTCCAGATGATGCAACCCAGGTGCCCCGGCACGCACTCCATCAATTTTTGCAATTTTCGCAATTTTCGCAATTTTCGCAACACTCACACCACCCACACCACACCGCCAGCTCCGCCTGCTTCGCAGGCTCCACCGGACGGTGCGGGTAACCCCGGCGGTTCTATCCTATAAACTGCACCAACGGCACAACCCAAGCACAATCCAAACAAAATCCAAACAAAATCCAAACACGAAGCAATACTCAGTAACATATTGTAACCAGACCTCAAAAGCCATTATGCGCAATAGCCAGCACATGCAATACCCGGCAAACGCAATACCCACAATATGCAGTGAACTACCTCTGGGCTAAAGACCAGAGAGGCTTCCTGCTTCATACCCCGGAGCAATATCCACGAGTCCACAGGCCCTTCCCCCGTTTTAGGGGTGTAAAGATATTATATTCCAATTAGATTCTGTCTATCAAGAGCAAATTTCCTGATATTTATTGCAGCACTAATATCCCGGTCATGATGCACCCCACAGTCAGGACATACCCAGTCCCTTACTGACAAAGTCATATATGAGAGATTATTGACATGGAAAAATACAGATTATGAAAATTTTTGTATCATATCCAAAATCGGAGAAATAGGTTAAAAATGAATTTTTATAAGTTGGATGAAATGTATCTGTGTTGACCTACCGGTACATTTGAAAGGTCCTCTTTTGTAGCAACTGAATTTTTACCCTCTATTTTAAGATCATCCAAGGTTGCTTTCTGGTTTTTGCATGCTATTATCTCAGCAAGTGATTTTTGTCTATGACCATTTATGATCAAACCGGCTATATGATCAAAGGGATTTATGTCCAACTTCTTAGCAGTTTTAACAATTGTTAAATTTCTGTCTACAACATTTGTTCCTTTCTCATTTCTTGTAAATAAGCTTATATCACGATGTCTGACCTGTGCTCGTGCTCCAAGCTCAGCATCATTATTATGAAGAGGGACGTGAGGGTGATCTAAGAATGTGAGTAAGAAGTCTTTATTCCGGTGTGTCTTCTCAATTCTTAGGTTCAACTCTTTATATTCAGTCTCGCTGTTAAATAACTCATCAAAGTCCTTTCTAATTTTTAATGCCCACTCTGGAGATGGATTGTCTTTATATGCTCTCATCTCTCTGTAAAATGCCCAAAACCGATCCATGAAATCTTCATGGACTTTTCTCATTACAGCAGTTTTAGGTTTTAATTTTTTATAGTGTCTGGCTTCATGAACCCAACATAACTGGTGTTCTTCAGTGATATTGTCGTATTGGGGTGCATCATCTGTAAGAAGAATTTTTGGAACTGGGTAATCTTTCTGTGATCTGTAATAAGCAATCAATCCAGCCTCAGTAACTCGCTTTTTAAGCGTTTTAAATCCTTCTTGACCAAATAACTCAACCAAACTATTTTCTAATTCAAATTCACTAAAGCAAGAGTTGTAAATATTTTCTCTAAGTTTTTTGATCCATTTTTTTGCGGTTCTAAGATTGGATAAATGTTCAAAGGCAAACTCATTGAATAGGTACTTGGGTTCTAAAACTTCCATAATGTGCTTAACTATGCTAATTCTATCCTTTTTTGGAGAAGTTCTAAATGCTGTGAAATTATGGTTTGAAAAGATATGTGTATTATATTGAGTGCCATTTACATTAGCTCCAGTTGTATCTGTCTGGAGGTAATCGGAGGACTTTATTCCTTCTTTTAGTATATCTTCCGATTCTTTATCTAAAACCTCATTCTTTTCAGTTAATTTCCTTGAGATTGTAGATTGGGCTATAAAGATACCATGGTTATTTAAAAAGGCTCTAATTCCATTTTCACTCATTCCACAAATTGCTTTGCATTCAATAATAAGTGCCTTTATTCCAGGACCAAATTCTCCACCATATCCTTGAGGTCGATCAGTTAAGAGATATCTTCCTTCTGAAGGGGAATAATATTTTTCAAGTAAAAACTTTGTATTTCTCGGACGAATTTCAATGTCCTGTATGATTAATTCAGAAAAGCCTTTAAAAACTGCATCTTTCGGAAGTTTATTTTTGTCAGAGTACCAGATCTTTTCTTCATGGATTTCGATTTTATGATTACGTTTTCCTCTGCCTTTATTTGGATTATTTTGATCTGATTTCTCTTTTTTTGAGCGTTCCTCCTCAGTAGAATGATTTTTATTGCCAGAACCCCCTTTTCTTTTTCCTTTTTTTGCGGCTTCCGGCCTACCCTGTTCACCAATTAGATGATTGTAATCATCTCTGAGTTGAAGATGCTCTTCATATAATTTATCGTATTTTGCAGATAGTTCCTCAAAGGCTGAGATGAGCAAATATATTATGTCTTTATCCGGAGAATTATCTATCCGATCAGGAGTTATTACGGATTCTAATTCTTTGAAGATACCATTTGACATAATGTATTCTATATTTTGAATTTATAAGTACAAATTATTATCCATTATCACATTACCTCACATTATGGATATGATACTAAATAGCTTCAGATGGGACTCAAAGGTATAGGATGGATCTTCAAATTCAAAGGGTTGGGTTTTACCCATAATAATCCAATAATATCAATCACCGGGAGAAAATATTTGAAGAACAAGCAAAGAATTAATAATAGAAAATACAATATATATCTGTAAATTCTGATTGCTATGGTATTATCAAATATAATTACAGCTGGATTACAATTGTTTTTAGGCTCTGCAAGTATAATTGCAATGCTGTCAAATTCATTGCTCATAGGTCTTGGATTTATGTATGCATTTGTACTTTTTAATGTATATATAAGCAAAAAGAGTCAGGTAATTCAGAATAAGTAGTTATGATGGATGAACTATCCGGTTTTTTATATCCTCCAACAATATCCTTATTGCTTGTAATATTTTTCTGTCTGACAATATTTTATGTTCTTCCCTGGTTATCAGAGCAAATTTCTTTTATAGGGGTATATCATAATTACGAAACAAATAATGAAAAACAAAGGAAAAAGAAGATATTAAAGGTTTATTTTTTAGTTTCCGTTCCTTTGATGTCATCGTACATCTTAATACTGAATTCTTTGCAGATTACGCTTGATGCATTCATTGCATTCACAGTTGTAGCTACGACAATGGGTACGCTGCTTGTAATCAGAATTCATGGAAACCCTTCCAAAGATCAGGTTTCTTTTAAGAAACTGTTTCCTCCGGGAAAAAGACACGAAATTGTTGAACAGCACAGGGAAAGAATATTATCCTTTATCTTCTCATTAATAGCAGCTCAGGTCATAATTGCTCTTCTTTCTTTCTGTTATGGTGCCTACCTTAATGTACAATATGAAATTGAGCTGAATACAACTCTGTTACTGTTTTTTGCAGTAATCTACATTGGCGGCCTTTATTTAATATGCTGGTATGGAGAAAAATATCTGAAAGAGAACCCTCCGGAAAATAAAATCGACTACATTGAATAGTGTAATGGACTTATGAGAAATTATTACAAATTCAATGTTGCAGAGTGAGTAACTGTTTACGGGAGAGAGGATGATCCAACCTTGAACCCACCCTCATGTGATATGTCCCAAAAATGGGTGGGTCTGGTTACCTCATCTGTGCATGACTGTGGTGTCCGGCCGTTAAGGAAAAAACTATTTCAGAGATAGTACATTATATGTAAACTATGGCATCAAAAACAGTGAGTCTTTCAGAAGAAGCGTATGAGAGATTATTGACATGGAAAAATACAGATTATGAAAATTTTTCAGGTATAATACTCAGAGTTCTCCCAAAACATCGCGACATCTCTAAAATTCTTGAGGAATTTAGAAAAAGAAGGTCTTTGAATATCTGAGGAAGAAGCGGAAAAACTAAAGAAGGACATTGAATGATCATTTTTGATTCAGCGTCCCTCACGGATTTAATATTTGCCATCTCCTACCGGGATATAAAATATATGAATAATTTCAGCAATGCAATAATATTTATCAACCCCCATGAACTATATTATGATATGGCATCCAAAACAGTGAGCCTTTCAGAAGAAGCATATGAGAGATTAAATAAATGGAAAAAAAGTGAGGAAGAGAGCTTTTCAAGTGTTATTCTTAGAACCATTCCAAGGATCAGAACTCCGGAAGAATTACAGGAAGCTCTTGACAGAATAGGTCATCTCTCTGACGAAGATGCCGACATTATGGCCAAAAGCGTTGAAGAAGACTAATTAATAGAGGAGTAATGACTGAATGATCGTCCTTGACAGTACTTTTTTAATCGATCTAATCAGAAGCCGGAATAATACCAGACAAAAGGAGGCCCGGAACTTTCCTGATGATTTGTTAAAGAATGGAAACTCTTAGACCATCATTGACAATAACTATAATTCTGATTACTGAAGATGCTATAGGAATAAAATAAGCGATATACTTATGATTGAACCAACTGCACAAAAATTGATTGATATTCAGTCACAGATCATTCTAAGTAGTGATCTCCCTGAAGATATTGGGATGGAAGGCAAAATCCGGGATCAGGGAACACTGGACTATATCGTCAATGAATGGAACTGGAAAAATAATCTCTTTGAACATGCAGCCTGGCTATATTATAAAATTGCTACAGAACATCCTTTTTTTCAGGGAAACAAAAGAACAGCAGTTGCGGTTGCTGAAAATGTGTTGGCCACAAAAAACCTGTTAATTTCGGCTTCGGAGGAAGAAATTAAGGATTTTACAATAAATGTTGCAACATATGACATAAAAAAATGTGGATATGAACTTTCAGTTGATGATGTAGAGGAATGGCTTAAAAATAACGTTAAGGAAGAACCCGGGAAAAATATTTAGTGTTTTGCAAGTTCCCTGAATGAAACTTTATGACGTCTTAAAGTCTTCTGCAGGGCCTCTCTCTCAAATTTGTTTAGCCCTTCATCCGGCTTTACAGTTCTTTTGCCCCGCGAAATGTTATATTCTGATTTATTAATTACTTTATTCATAGTCGGCTCACCCATCCTCTTTTCACTTATAATATTATATGCAAAGGACCGATATTAATTTAACCATCAAAGCAGGACTTATGCAATACTGCCGGAATTATTGTTCAGGATCATATAATCGGCTATCCTAAACGGATTTACTGTCCAATTGCTACAGAATATACAATTTGTGATATTCTACTGACAAAACAGGACATATTCTATTTTTTGCTCTTGTGAAAAGTTCTGTTAAACATTAATGGTGAATAGCTGATTACAGGAGAGAAAAAGGCTCCTTACCTAAAACCCACCCCATGCGACAGGTCACAAAAAGAGGTGGCCCAGGCACCTATTCTGTGCTCGGATGTGTTCATTCTGCCATTATGGATACTATAGAAGGTTGATTGATAACATATCCATAAAACCGGAGGTGAATCATACTTATTTTAAGCAGCCTAAAATGTGTTCGTCGGTAAATATTAAGTGAATGTAAGGCAATAATTTCAGATACTAAAGTAAGGTGTCATTAAAGATGAAGTCATTGTTCTTTGAAAAAAAATATGAGACGCCTGTAAGTAATTTTAGAACTATTGAAGAAATAGACAATTTCATTCAGGAAAAAACAGGTAAAAAACTGGAGTACAAACGTTCTGATAATGCCATAATGGCGAAAGGAGGTAGTGTATTTAAGCTAACGTCTATAAATTCCGGCAAAAAAATGGACAAACTTATCTCTAAGTGAGTGTTCAAAAATAACAGATATATTCCAATATAGAAATAATAATTATATGGGCACAATATACACTATCGTGGAGGTTTGAAATTTATTTTAAAACTCAATTAATTACTTATTTCGTTACAGTCACTAAGGGCAAATAATCATTATTTGTAGATCATGCATGATTTCATCTGAAGATTATAACTATCTTGTAAACAATTACTTTTTAGTTGTATATGCGGATTGCCTCGCTTACCTTGGGCAAAAACCAGTTGAAGTATTAATAGAAATGGAAAGTGCTTTCATGCACTTTTCAATATATTCCAACGAAAAAAATGAGGAAATCAGGGCTGAGAATCTTCAGAAAGCATATAACCATATCGTGAGAGCAACTCACAGGAATCATCACAAAAGTCGCAAAAACCACAATAACCAATAAAAGGTATTCCGGTTGCTCCTGTATTTCTGCTCTGTGCTTCCTGCTCCCTGTTCCACCTCCACTGATTTATTCAGACACCACCAGATGAATGAACCCACTGATACAAATACAACACAACCATGCTACAACCATAATTCCCCAAAAACGCACCAATAAAACAACCAGTTTACAACCATAATACACCAAAATCACAACAATAAAAAAACAAAGATAAAGCCACAATACACCAAAAACAGAGCAATAAACCCACTGATACAAATACAACACAACCACGATAAACCAAAATAATGGCACAACCCGGCAGCGCTACAACAGCGCCACAGCAGCGACAAAACTCAACAACCCACAAAAAAAGCAACACGAAGAAAAATGAAAAACATGAAAAAACACAAAGCAATACACCGTAACATATAGTAACAGTAACCAGACCTCAAAGCCATTATGCGCAATAACGGAGAGAATAGTCCAGATGATGCAACCCAGGTGCCCCGGCACGCACTCCCTCAATTTTCGCAATATTCGCAATTTTCACAATTTTCGCAACACTCACACCACACCGCCAGCTCCGCCTGCTTCGCAGGCTTCGCCGGGCGGTGCGGGCAAACCCCCCCGCAGCCCTCCAGCATAAAGTGAACTACCTCTGGGCTAAAGACCCAGAGGCTTCCTGCTTCATACCTCGGAGTAACCTCCACAAGTCCACAGGCCCTTCCCCCCGTCCCAGGGGTGTAAGGAGATTATATTCCAATTAGATTCTGTCTATCAAGAG
Organism: Methanoplanus endosymbiosus; assembly: GCF_024662215.1. Taxonomy (NCBI): domain Archaea; kingdom Methanobacteriati; phylum Methanobacteriota; class Methanomicrobia; order Methanomicrobiales; family Methanomicrobiaceae; genus Methanoplanus; species Methanoplanus endosymbiosus. The sequence goes on along the minus strand of NZ_CP096115.1, from coordinate 2,766,384 downwards.
CAAATTTCTTGATATTTATTGCAGCATTTATATCTCTGTCATGATGCATTCCACAATCAGGACAAACCCAGTCTCTTACCGACAAAGTCATTTCAGAATTGTAATATCCACAATTACTACAAATTTACTATGAAAGCCCCCAATAGGAAGTAATAATATTCCCATCAAAATATCTGAAATTTTAGTATGAGATTCGAGATCTCTACCTGTTTTTTGGGTAAATTTGGAATATATTAATCAAGTTTTATGACTGAGCATGAAAATATTTCAAAATTTAATGAGTTAACAGCAAGCTACGCTATGTTATGCTCCGTTATCCTGGTTCTAAGGCTAAGTAAGATTAAATTTATCAGGATCTTTTTTAGTTAAGGCAGATTTTGCTTGTACAAAGATTGAGAGACATTCATCAATGGAGATTTCTTCCAGTTCAACTGAATAACTGGGTTTAAATTCTTCTTTGCTGAAATTATACTCATCCTGGTAACAATTTCCATTAACTATAAGACTCCAGATTGTCCTTACAATTTTATGTGCTAATGCAACAATAGCCTTATTATAACCGATAACAGGTTTTTTTCTGTTAAAGAACGCCCTTAACTTATTTTTCTTAGTTCTGGCAGCTACAACATGTGCAACCTGAATAAGAATCCATCTTGCATATTTTGAGCCGCGTTTTGTGATAGTGGAACTGTAATATTTGTTTGCTGACTGGTAAACATTAGGTACAATTCCAAGCCATGATGCTAATTTTGAAGGAGTTGGAAAATCATTAAAGTCACCGATTTCAGCAATAAGGGTTACTGCGCTAATTTCACCAATACCTGGTACTGACATCAGGAGTTCCATTTCACGTTTTCGATTAGTATATGCCCAGTTAAAAATCCTATTTTCGATAAATTTAATTGAATTATCGATTTCTGACATTATATTTAAGCATAATTTTAATTTCAGAACAGCATCATAAGAAATCTGTTTTTTTAAAATTTCCCTGAATTCATTTTCTCTTTTTTTCATGCGTTCAGGAAATCTCTCAATAATGTTATCGATAGAACGCCCTTCGGTGATTCCTCTAAGTACAGTTTTTCCAGTTTTGCCAAAAATGTCCGACAATGAATTTCTAAGCTGGAAAAGCTCTGAACTAAGAATACTGTGAACAATATTCTTAATGATCGATCTGGTTTCAACCACCCTATGCCTGAATCTAACAAGCGATCTGATGTCACGTAAACTTTTAGGAAAAACTCTTGAAGGATTAATCATTCCATTTAAGGCCAATATAGCAATATGCTCAGAATCAATTTTATCAGTTTTTTTATGATTCAAAGCCTTAATATCACGAGCATTCCCTACAATTACTGTCACTTTGTCAAATAAACAGTCATAAATAGGCATCCAGAAATCGTTAGTTGACTCACATGCAACAACTTCACACTTCTGTTCTAAAACGAAATTTTTTAGAGCTAAAATTCCGTCATCGTCTCTTTCAAATCGTTTTTGTATCTTACCATCTTTACCTCTTTCAAGGACAGTAGCTATGGAAAAATCTTTGTGTATGTCAAGACCACAAGATTTCTGTATATCCTTTGCCATATACTAACACCTCCTTTAAAATGGGGCAGTGGATTTGCATTAAAGCAATTTACTATTCGTGATCAAAGTCACATTTGTGCTTCCGATTGCAGACCACTGATTAGTTTTTGGACGGGCTAAAAGCTCCAAATTAGAAACAATCTTCCTGCCCCAACGAGTATAAAAGTGGTCATTAATAAAAAAGGTGAGCATTAGAGAGCTTTCATTTTTTGTGCCTGCTATTCACAGAATACATTGTGGTTTTTGTAGATGGTTCAAACTGTCCTATCTGTAGTATAGTCTTACCATACCGCTCCGCTTTATATTTTAATTTTTCAAAAAAGGCGGACCACCCGGCATCAGAGATACTTTTTGCTAATTTATGATTTTTAAGTAAATTCTCAACTTTTAATGTTTCAACAGCAATTGCTTGGTTCTCGCTAATGATTTGAAAAGAAATTTTATGCTGGAAATCATTACGCTGATTACTTACTTTTTCATGTTGTTTTGCTAACTGTAATTTTGCTTTTTTGAAATTTGAAGAACCTTTCTTTTTTCGGCTAAATCTTCTCTGAAGAGTTTTTAACCGTTTTTCTGAATTTTTCAGGAACTTTGGATTGTCATACTTATTACCTTCAGATGTAACAACAAAGTCCTTTATACCTACATCAAGACCAATTGTATTACTGGCATCAAATGCTCCAGGTAATGGATACTCTAACTCATCATCAACAAGAATACTTATGAAATATTTACCTGCGCTATTCCGGGAAACAGTTGCAGTCTTTAAATCTCCGTTAAACCGTCTATGAAGTGTCGTTTTAACATATCCAATTTTAGGCAACTTAACATAATTCCGGTCAAAATCAACAGAATATGCTTGAGGAACAGAAAATGATTGAACTGGATTTTTTCGTGATTTGAATTTAGGAAATCCTTTTTTCTCCCTGAAAAATTTAGTAAATGCGTTATCCAGATGTAATGTAGCTCCCTGAAGAGACTGTGAATTAACTTCCTTTAACCATTCATTTTCTTGTTTTAATTCAGGAAGCATTTTATTTAAAGTAAATCTCGATACTGATTTTCCATCAGTTTCATAAGATTTTATCTTCATTTCAAGTGCAAAATTATATACAAATCTACAAGCACCAAAATGTTGTTCAAATTTTTCAATTTGAGATTTATCTGGATACATTCTAAATTTGTAAGCAATTAACATGCATATAATAATTAAACCTAACACATTAAATGCTTTGTGTTATAAACACTATATTGTCGCTTACATCCCCTTGGCTAAAGACCAAGGGGTTTTACGCTAACCTTATAAACCAATCCACAATCCACAATTCAGGCACAAAACCCACAAACAAAGCTCACAAAAAAGTTAACAAACAAAGTTCAAACACAAAATCCACACGCAAATTACCGGTGCAATTACCGTTGCACATCAGGGTTTTATCTTCATCCTCATTGCCGGATTTCCTAATTGGCAATATTGCGTAAGTCCTGTCGAGCACTACAAAGTAGCTAATGACAAAGGAATTAAGGTAACTTCCGCTGAAAACCGCCCCATACACACCAGTTCACAGAAGGAAATGAGCAGCATCACTTCTGTATCTGTTTATGTTATCAGGCCGTTAAGGAAAAACTATTTTAGAGATATTACATTATATGTACCTATGACATCAAAAACAGTGAGTCTTTCAGAAGAAGCGTATGATAGACTGAAGAAATGGAAAGTTAATGATGCTGAAAGCTTTTCAGATGTAATTTTAAGAGTTCTTCCAAAAATAAGAACCCCTGAAGAATTGCGAAAAGCCTTCGATGAATTTGAAAGTTCACTTTCTGATAAGGAAGCTGATAAAATGATTGAAGATATCGAAGAGAATTAAATGATCGTAATTGACAGCACTTTTCTGGTTGATCTAATGAGAAGCCAGAATAATTCAAGACATAAAAAAAGCCTTGCTAACCTTGAAAGCATTATAAGCAGTGGGGAAGCCTTTGGTACAACTTTTATTAATGTCTTTGAACTCTACAATGGTGCATACAAATCTGACGACATTGATAATTCTATAAAGAAAATAAATGATATTCTGAGTGTAATCCCTGTCTTTGAATTAAATAATGATTATTATCAGGCATATGGGGAACTATCAGCAAGGCTTGAAAAGAAAGGAACTCCGATTGGTAAATTTGACAAACTGATTGCAGCCATTGCCCTTTATCACGGTGCAAAGGTTCTGACAAATAATACTAAAGATTTTTCAAGAGTGCCCACACTTGAGATTATTAATCATTAACAGTACAGACACCAATCCAATCATTTTTTTGGACGAATCACATCCGAAAATTATGATTTCATGTCTGTGATGCCACATATATGCACTGAAGTGCTGTATCTGGTTTCCATATGTCCTGCTGAAAAACTCTGTAAAAATTGGATGTCAGGTAGTAGAAGCGGAGAAAAAGACCCCTCACCTAAAACCCACCCCCATGCGATATGTCCCGGAAGGGATGGGCCAGGCACCCCTTTTTCCACTTTTCCGGCAACCCCTTCAAAACCCTGTGAATCCCTGCCGGCCCTTGTGAAACCCTGTGAAAGTATCACTTCGAGAACACGCCCTGACCTCAGGGCTTTTCGCTAATGCAACAGCTAATAGCCAACAGCCAATACAACAGCCCGGCCATCAGGAATACCCTTCCGGGCATTCACAGCAGGCAGAACCTGCCGGAAAAGAGACTATAAATGAAACCCTGTTTTAATAGCGATTTAAAAGATTTAAAACCCGAATAATAGATTTTTTACTTTCACCCCACGCGGAAATACTTCTTAATACACTCAGGGCAAACCAAATCAGAAGGACAGGCGGACAGGCAGAGTCAATCCTGACGCCTTCCTTTCCTACCGCAAATCGCGGAAATCATCAGAGTCAAAACCAGAAAACACCAGGTTTAAAGCCATGAACCGTCCGGTAGAGGAGAATGTGAGAAAATGTTGGCAAAATGTGAATGCAGCAGGACTGCAAAGACAGATTCAGCCGGAATAGTATGCAAAACTGTCCCGGACGATGAGATATGTAAAATACTGCCGGATGATGAAATAAATGATATTTATGAAATGTATAAAATATCACCGGAAAAGCAGTTTAGTGAAGCATTACCTGTAAATCTATATGAAGAATCTTCCATTGACAAAACTAAAACAAAAAAACAGACCAGAAATACAAACGTAGCCAAAACCGGAAACGATAACGGAAGACGGATGTGACTGCCTCTTTGTCTGACAACAACAAAACCATATCTCTGAAGAGCAACAATTAGTCTGTCATAATTAACTGAAGGTACTTTATCCATTGGAAATACCGCAAAATTTAAAAATCAAGGGGCAATGCACCTACAATTATCTAATGCCTGAATGGAATGATAATTCCCTGATTTACACAGCGATCTCTACCTGTTCTGCATTATCATTCAATAACATATCATCAGGAACAGGTTCGAGATATAATGCAATGGCCTCCCTGATATTTTTAAGTGCCTCTTCTCTTGTATCTCCCTCACTTATGCAGCCTGGCAGAGATGGCACATAAACAGTATATCCTCCTTCATCGCCTGGCTCAAGAATGACACAAAGATTCATGATGGTAATTATAATTCCGGGAACTTATAAATTATCATAAAATCAAATATCTGCCGTAATCCCTACCTGTCTAATATTTCATGTGAAAGATTATGTTCATCTCACCATTCTGCCATTCCCTTCTCCCCTAAAATTTCTGCCAGAAGTTTAATCTGCCTCTCATCAGCAATCTTTTTCTCCCACTCTTTTCTAATCCATGAAAACTTCTCATGACAGAAATCAGGAGTCTCCTCAAGAACATCCGAATGGTAATCTTTTTCAAATTTATAGAGACCATAAAGAATTCCGGCACAGTAATCACGAGACTGGTCCGGCATACCCCTCTTCATATACTTATTCATCTCCATTACATATTCGTCAGTTATCTCCTCAAGCATCTCATATGCCCTATCACCGGGATCAACATAACCATCACGTGTTCTCCCGGAACTGTCCCAGACCTCTTCAACATTCAGGCGGTCAAGTTCATCTGCAAGAGACTCTGCAATATCATCAATACAGGCTGTGACAGAACTACAGTGGCGAAGTCATGTTATTTAAATTAACTCTGGATTGAAGGCCTTATTTGGCTTCTTTTTATGACGATCAGGCATTGTGTCACAGCCTGAATATCAACATCACATAACAGACCTTCTGCAATCTCCTCAGCATAAGCTCTGATGTCAGGATATTCACGGATTATATTATAAAGTACAGTGCTCCTCCCAGACAGGTCAAGGGAATCAAGCAGGGGTGTTGAGGCAGTTTTCTTTTTTCCGGCCATAATTATTAATTTTGACTCCGGTGGAAATAACTATTCCCAATAATTGCAATAACTTCAGTCTTGGTATGTTAAATGTCATTCCCGGAAATTGCCTCAGCCTTTAGCATTAATATTACAACAACCTGTGAGAGATTATAACTTTCATGGCTAAATTACAGGTCCTGTCTGCTATATATCAACACGGAGATAATGGTCATGATGTGGACATTTTTACGGGCGACTCAGATAAGAATGCCTTCATCAATGACTGTACAGACAAAAGGGTTCTGTCTCTTTAGCATATCTTCAAACTCTTCTTTTGTATAGCATATAGCCTCAACCGGAAGTTCAGTCATCTCCATAATCTCTCCGGGCCTCTTATGGAAACGCTCCTTAAAATCTGCAACTACAATGAGATCGACATCACTTGCTTCATTATAATCGCCCCGTGCAACAGAGCCGTAAAGTATTATTCTCTCAACATTCCACCTTAAGCGAATTTTTCCTGCAAGTCTCTTTATTTCCAGTTTCAGGCTTTCAAAACTTCCTTCGCTTTCCTCAATATTAATTCTGCACATCTGATACATTCTTCTGCATCCTCCTCCTCAAAATATTCTGACGGTGTTAAATCACTGACTATACTATCGGGATATCTGGTACTCATGTAATAACCATCAAGAACCCTGGCTTCTTTTCTGAGATTTAAAAAAGATTCATCCGATTTTCCGGTCTTTTTAATGAGATCAAATACTGAATGGGTCAGAATTTTTCTGTACCCTCTTGCATAAAGAACAGATTTTAAAGCCTTTTCTGCACTTTGTTGTGCCTGAAAACATGCCCAGTTGAAATCAGATGTGCTGACACTGTTCCCTGCACTTTTAAGATCCCTTTCAGCCTGTTTTAGCCACTTAAAGGCTTCATGGAGATTATTGTTCATGTTACTTCCTCTTTAGCTCTTCAATAACTTCAATCCGTTCCCGGAGCTCAGGCGAAAGCATACTCTTTGGAACAACCATACCATCTATCATCACAAAGCTGTTAAACGGATTTTTTTCACGCATTCTTTCAGTGGAAAACTCATCATCAAAGTAAGACATCTTAAACATATCACGGATTATCTTTGACTTCTGTGACGTTGTGCTCTTCTTTGACCCGAAATAATCGCAGATGTTATCCGCAGTTGCATACGGCTGTGTATTTTTATCAAAGAGAAAGTTAATGCTCCCAAGTGCATACACAATTGATGCAGCCCATATATCCATTCTTCCGGTCATAAAAGGAACAGTCCTCTTTCTTGACATCTTACGGATCAGCTTCTCACAGAGTTCTTTGTACTCCTCATCCAGACATTCATCGCAGAATCCGGCTGCCATCTCAATGAGCAGTTCCGTCTTCTCCTTTATTGCTTCCTTATCCTTTACCATGTTATCTGTACAATATCAATACAACAAAAAAATAAAATGTTTCCGAAATCAACCTGAACATAAAATACACAATACCATATGATTATAACCAATTATACTCTTCAATGTATCATATCCAAAATCGGAGAAATAGGTTAAAAATGAATTTTTATAAGTTGGATGAAATGTATCTGTGTTGACCTACCGGTACATTTGAAAGGTCCTCTTTTGTAGCAACTGAATTTTTACCCTCTATTTTAAGATCATCCAAGGTTGCTTTCTGGTTTTTGCATGCTATTATCTCAGCAAGTGATTTTTGTCTATGACCATTTATGATCAAACCGGCTATATGATCAAAGGGATTTATGTCCAACTTCTTAGCAGTTTTAACAATTGTTAAATTTCTGTCTACAACATTTGTTCCTTTCTCATTTCTTGTAAATAAGCTTATATCACGATGTCTGACCTGTGCTCGTGCTCCAAGCTCAGCATCATTATTATGAAGAGGGACGTGAGGGTGATCTAAGAATGTGAGTAAGAAGTCTTTATTCCGGTGTGTCTTCTCAATTCTTAGGTTCAACTCTTTATATTCAGTCTCGCTGTTAAATAACTCATCAAAGTCCTTTCTAATTTTTAATGCCCACTCTGGAGATGGATTGTCTTTATATGCTCTCATCTCTCTGTAAAATGCCCAAAACCGATCCATGAAATCTTCATGGACTTTTCTCATTACAGCAGTTTTAGGTTTTAATTTTTTATAGTGTCTGGCTTCATGAACCCAACATAACTGGTGTTCTTCAGTGATATTGTCGTATTGGGGTGCATCATCTGTAAGAAGAATTTTTGGAACTGGGTAATCTTTCTGTGATCTGTAATAAGCAATCAATCCAGCCTCAGTAACTCGCTTTTTAAGCGTTTTAAATCCTTCTTGACCAAATAACTCAACCAAACTATTTTCTAATTCAAATTCACTAAAGCAAGAGTTGTAAATATTTTCTCTAAGTTTTTTGATCCATTTTTTTGCGGTTCTAAGATTGGATAAATGTTCAAAGGCAAACTCATTGAATAGGTACTTGGGTTCTAAAACTTCCATAATGTGCTTAACTATGCTAATTCTATCCTTTTTTGGAGAAGTTCTAAATGCTGTGAAATTATGGTTTGAAAAGATATGTGTATTATATTGAGTGCCATTTACATTAGCTCCAGTTGTATCTGTCTGGAGGTAATCGGAGGACTTTATTCCTTCTTTTAGTATATCTTCCGATTCTTTATCTAAAACCTCATTCTTTTCAGTTAATTTCCTTGAGATTGTAGATTGGGCTATAAAGATACCATGGTTATTTAAAAAGGCTCTAATTCCATTTTCACTCATTCCACAAATTGCTTTGCATTCAATAATAAGTGCCTTTATTCCAGGACCAAATTCTCCACCATATCCTTGAGGTCGATCAGTTAAGAGATATCTTCCTTCTGAAGGGGAATAATATTTTTCAAGTAAAAACTTTGTATTTCTCGGACGAATTTCAATGTCCTGTATGATTAATTCAGAAAAGCCTTTAAAAACTGCATCTTTCGGAAGTTTATTTTTGTCAGAGTACCAGATCTTTTCTTCATGGATTTCGATTTTATGATTACGTTTTCCTCTGCCTTTATTTGGATTATTTTGATCTGATTTCTCTTTTTTTGAGCGTTCCTCCTCAGTAGAATGATTTTTATTGCCAGAACCCCCTTTTCTTTTTCCTTTTTTTGCGGCTTCCGGCCTACCCTGTTCACCAATTAGATGATTGTAATCATCTCTGAGTTGAAGATGCTCTTCATATAATTTATCGTATTTTGCAGATAGTTCCTCAAAGGCTGAGATGAGCAAATATATTATGTCTTTATCCGGAGAATTATCTATCCGATCAGGAGTTATTACGGATTCTAATTCTTTGAAGATACCATTTGACATAATGTATTCTATATTTTGAATTTATAAGTACAAATTATTATCCATTATCACATTACCTCACATTATGGATATGATACTCTTCAATAGACTATGAAAAATGGATAATTCCATAGTCAGATACATAACAATATAAATAATGCCCGGAAATAATAATTATGATCGAAGAGGCTGTACGCAGATGGAATCCCTGGTGGGCTGAAAAAAAATCCCGGATCAACTATTGGGAATACACCGTGATATTACAGATTCAATAATTAAGACACTGAAAACACCACATATAAAAGACATTATAGGCATAAGGCGGTCCGGCAAGACAACAGTACTCTATCAGACAGCAGATTACCTGATCAAAACAGGGACTGACCCAAAGAACATAATATTCATCAATTTTGACGATCCGACAATAAATGCAGCCTCTTTTGATGAAATCCTAAAAGAAATATCTCATATTGCGAGACCCCCATTAGTGAATGAATCTTTATCTTTATGAAATGTCAATTTTTGACTGAATGTTTCACAATATTCACTTTTGTTTCCTCTCAGTAAATAGAATTAATTTCTATTTGTGCCCACATATTGACTAAAATATATGTATCACTTTAGTTACCACTATGACCTGCTCCGATGATCTTATATTGAACATTAATATTTGAGTATTATATTTCCAATGAGTCAATCTCCAGCAACTTAAGCCAGGTTACAATATGGGGTTCATGAACATCAGTTTTACATTCATAATCAATTCCATCTGGTCTGGTAATGACTGTATAATATCCAAGGAAATGCATTATTTTTTTCAAACCTACCCTTTCAAGTGGTTTTCCATTGTAATCAAGACCGGGTTTTTCTTCCATAGTATCCAGATTTCTTCTGACAAGTACACGAATAATTACCTGCACAAGCAGAGCAAAGGAGAGGATAGTAACCAATGCCGTAATTCTACGAGGCAGCTTTAAAAATAGTGTATCAACCATTGCAGGCTTTTTTAAGACTGAAAAATTATCTTCCACAGTTTTTTGTCCTTTGTAAAGGCGAAGTATTTCCACAGTGGATGCCTGCTCGTAAGTAACATTTGTAAAAAGGACAAATGACTCTGTTTTCCTGACAAGAGCTTCATATTTATCTTTTACAATTGTCATTTTATCCATCTCAATCAACCACTGAACCTCTTTTTTTGGGGGAGGGGCATCTTTAGGAGGCCTACCACGGGCACGCTTTTCAACGACAACCTCTTCTGTTTTTAATGTGAAATCCACAGTCCAGAGACCCTTCTTTAGCTTACTATTAAGCAGTTCAATCTCTTTTTTTGCGTCAGCCTCGCAGGAAAACTTTTTGATGATTGATTCACGAATTGTGGATTTGGCTTCATCTTTTTTCTTTTCCAGGACTTTGTTGACTTTCTTTTGTCTATCGCCGCTCCTTAATACCAGCAACCTGCAAACTTTACCGCAGATCTCTTTTTGAAACTCCTGCGCTTCATATGTTGTAAGTTCACCTTTTTTAGATTCGCGATATGCTCCAATATCTTTCCAATCACTACTTGTATATGCCTCATTGGTAACTTTTTGTGCTATCTTTTTTTCAAAACTCGCAGGGCATCTCGTAACAAATAAAGAATTAGCTTCCATCAGTTTTTTTATGTTTGGACCTGTTGCAAGTTTTGAATCTGCGATATACGTCAATTTATCTTTTGAATTATTCAAGAGTTCTTTGAGTGAATCAATAACTGTATGATTCCATTTTGCATCATTTTGACTACCATCTCTCACAGTTGCCCGTAATGGAATACCTAATCTGTCAGTTATCAATCCAACCATTATCTGCTTGAGATTTCTCTTACCATCCTTACTCACCCCACGGCAAATTTTAGGAAGACTTTCATCTTCTTCATCTGTTTCATATTCACCATACAATGATATTGATGTTGTATCTCCATGAAAAACTGCATTAAATGGAATATTAAAGGCAGAATACGTCTTTAAAGCAATGTTTGTGAAAAGAAATTCACATCCTGCATCATAAAATCGGTCAAGCATAGTTGCAAAAGCATCTCTTGTCAACCATTCCGATTTCACCTCATCATTGAAAAGAAGTGACATGTCCAATGGTTCAAATTGCTCATTAATAGCCTGAATGGCTATTCTTGGACCATTATTGAGGAAAGGAACCAATACAATAGCTTTTGCCAAATTGCCAGGAGATACTCGCCATTGTTGAGAATCCCATGTTAGATGTTCATTTAGAAATTCGACAAAATTTAGCCGATCAAGGAAGCAGGCAACAATTATTGCGGGTAATGGAGTTCTCTTATCGCCACTTTTCTCCTTTTTAACTGCCCCTTTGAGGAGGTCTTTCAATACTTTTTTGCTTTTATAACTCTTGTGAGCCATTACATTATATTTTAATTACTGATGTAAAATATTGCTTGTCACAATTATGATTAATTCTGTCTCACATCGTCAAGGGTTCGCAATGTGCGAAATATACAAAATAAACCCTGAAATATCACACATATTCCTTGATGAAATTCAGCAGAAGAAAGGCTTTGAAAACTGGATAAGGATGCTGTATGATACTAAAAAGTTCAGACAGATATTTCTCTCCGGTTCATCTGCAAGTCTTCTCTCACAGGAAACCGGGAGGGTATTATCCGGAAGACACATTACATCTGAAGTTTTCCCATTATCATTTCCGGAATATCGTGAACTACCTCTGGGCTAAAGACCCAGAGGCTTCCTGCTTCATACCCCAAACCATTGTTCGTAAGTCCACAGGCCCTTCCCCTTGTTCCAAGGGTGCAAAGATATTATATTCCAATTAGATTCTGTCTATCTAAAGCAAACTTCTTGATATTTATTGCGGCATTAATATCCCGGTCATGATGTATCCCACAGTCTGGACAAATCCAATCTCTATCAGATAAAGTCAAATCACGGTTGTAATACCCACATTCACTACAGATTTTTGTAGATGCTTCAAATTGTCCTATCTGTAAGATAGTTTTACCTTGTTTTTGTGCCTTATATTCCAATTGAGTAACAAATGAACTCCATGATGCATCAGCAATATGTTGTGCCAATTTATGATTTTTTAGCATCCCTTTAACATTCAAAGTTTCCAGTGCAATTGCTTGGTTCTCGCATACTAATCTAAAAGAGAGTTTGTGCTGGAAATCGCTTCTTTGATTGTGAATTTTTTCATGAATTTTTGCTACTGCATTTTTTGCTTTATTTCTGTTGTTAGAACCTTTTTGTTTTCTACTCAATCGTTTTTGTAACACTTTCAGTCGGAGAAGTGACTGCTTCAAATATCGGGGATTCTCAATCTTTTCACCATTGGAGAGTGTTGCAAAATCTTTGATACCTACATCAATACCCACAGTTGTATCTGCATCAAAATGTTGTACAGGAGGTTGTTCCTGTCCATCATCTACCAAAATACTAATGAAAAATTTGCCCGTTGATGTGACTGACACTGTTGCAGTTTTTTCAACTCCCTCATATTTCCTGTGTAATTTTGTTTTAACCCATCCAATTTTAGGTAATTTAATTTTTTGGGCATCAAAATTCACATTGTAATGTTGCGGGACTGAAAATGACTGCACTGGATCTTTCCGGGATTTGAATTTTGGAAATCCTTTCTTTTCCCGGAAGAAACGAGTAAATGCATTCTCAAGATTTAACAATGCACTCTGTATTGATTGTGAATTGACATCTTTCATCCATGCATGCTCTGATTTCAAATCAGGTAGCATTTTTTGTAATGCAAATCTCGATATTGATTTTCCATCTGTTTCATAAGTTCGGATTTTATTTTCCAAACCCCAATTGTAGATGAACCTACAGGCACCAAAATGCTGAAAGAACATTTTCTCCTGTTCTTTGTTAGGATAGATTCGGTATTTGTAGGCTCTCAACATATATATCTGGTTTGATTTCAACCCCCCATATATTTTCTGGTAAAACTACAATTACGAAATATATATATGAGAACAAAGATGATGTCGCTTACATCCCCTTGGCTAAAGACCAAGGGGATTTACGCTAAATTTTTAAAATATCCGGCCTTAAAGGATTAGATCAGGACTACCTTCTAAACAACAGAGAATGACTCCTTTATCACCTCAATAAATACCTCAAAGAAGGAGTATTCCCTGAATCAGCAGGAACAGAGGAATATCTCCACAAAATGATTCTAACCTCTCATTACAATGATATCATTGCAAGAGATATAGCCTCCAGGTTTGGCGCAGATCACAGCATAACTGAAAGAATATCGTATTTCATGCTTACCAATACAACATCAGAATACTCATACAACAGCATTTCCAAAAATACAGGTGTAACTGTAGAAACGGCTGAAAAATATACAGGATACCTGTTAGACTCACTAATGATTCTACAACTGCCGTTATTCTCATACAGATTAAAAGTGCAGTATAAGCAGAATAAAAAAACATATGCGATAGATACCGGGCTTAGAAATGAAGTTTCATTCAGTTTCTCATCTGAAATTGAAAAAATTGCAGAAAATGCAGTATATATTGAGCTTAAAAGGAGAGGTCATGATATTTATTACTGGAAGGACAAAGGCGGATTTGAAGCTGACTTCCTGATAAAAGAAGGAATGGATATATCAAAAATTATTCAGGTCTGCTGGGACCCCAAAAATGATAAAACAAAATCCCGCGAAGAGAGATCAATTGTTAAGGCATGCACAGAATTTAACCTAAAAAGCGGACTGATTCTGACTGAAGACTACCAGAATACCACAGAAGCAGACGGTATAAAAATAGAATACTATCCGTTATGGAAATGGTTCTGCAAAATTTAGCCCGGATTTCCGGCAGGATACAATATAAGCAACAGTGCTTTACCAGTTCTGAATACATGAACATATTTGTTTTAAGTCTGCATTTTAGTATATCAAAGAGGTCATTGCCTGATTGTTTTCCAACAGAAAAAAACCGGGCAAATTAACACCCTGACCTACCATATTATCCAAGAACCAAGGACAATATAATTATAAACTGACAAATTCATCTTTTGTCAGAGAAGCCTGCTTTAGAATTGACAGGAGAGTGCCCCGGGGAATTGGATTTCTCTGCGGAACTATGACAAGAAGCTTTTTTCCACACTCATCAGTTTTATACAGTGCAATGTGACTCCCTTTACCACGACAGGGTGCTGCTTCAAAACCAGCTTTATTTAATTTTTTAATCACAGATTCGGATGACAACAGAGGAAGTCTGCTCATCCTTCAACCTCAATCAATGAAGTAAATTTATATTCTGAAGTTAGCGCAGGCTCTATATCTTCAATAATTCCAAGCTCACGGGCATTAACCAGATATAATTCTATTGCTTCTCTGATATTGTCAAGTGCTTCCTGAGGAGAATCCCCACAGCTTGCAACTTCCAGTTCCTGACACTTTGAAACATAAACACCATCTTCTTCCCAGATTGAAACTGTAAGACGCATTTTTTTCATATAAACTCTGTTACGTAATTATACTATTTAACTGAACCGACAATGAGATTTCTGTAAGTAATAACCATATTTGGAGCAACAAAATAGATACAATCACAGATATGGCACAAAATAAATATAATGGGGCAAATGCAACAAATATAAAGGACAAATATCCTGTCGTGAGATCTAAACACCGGACAATAGCTCCGGCTAAAATACAGCAAAAAAATTTCATAACCAAAATACAATATTGTAACAAACGGATATATTCTCAGAGATCTGAGACTTAAAATAGCAACAATAAAAGCAGATCAATAAACCGGGGAAATAATGACACCTGAGGAATCAATCACTGCAATATCTGCAGGCGAAGACAGCCATAGACAGTTTAAGCAGGATATAACCAATGCAGATGCCCTTGCAGCAGAGATGGCAGCCTTTGCCAACAGTGAAGGGGGAACGATATTTATTGGTGTTGCAGATGACGGAACAGTACCCGGACTGACCCTAAAGGATGTTGGAAGATTAAATCAGTTGATAAGCAATTCAGCTTCATATCATGTAAAAAGCCCGCTTAATGTCAGGACAGAGAATGTCCGTATGGAAAAGGACAGGATTGTAATAGTCCTTACGGTCCCAAAAGGCATAGATAAACCTTACTTTGATAAAAACGGAGTCATCTGGATAAAGACCGGGGCAGATAAAAGGCGTGTGAATACAAAAGAAGAACTATGCAGACTCTTTCAGAGTGCCGATCAGTTTCATGCAGATGAACTTCCAACCAAAGCAGGAACTGACAGAATTGACAGACTGCGTCTCAGGATGTTTCTTGAAAAAAAATATGGCATCCAGTATCCTGAATCTGATGACGATCTGCTCAGAATTCTCCAGAATATGAACCTTGCAACAGATTCCGGGAAACTAAACCTTGCAGGGGTTTTGCTATTCGCAGAAAATCCCGAATGGATTAAACCGGAATTCATAGTTAAAGGAGTGTGCTATCCCGGAAATGATGTCCATATCAGCAGTTATCATGATATGGAAGACTTCTCAGGGACACTTCCTGAGATATTTGAAAAGGCATTATCGTTTATCATGCGGAACCTGCATAAAATCCAGGCCGGAAGAGGTATTAATGCACCCGGAATACCTGAAGTCCCGGAGATTGTATTTGAAGAACTCCTGGTAAATGCACTTATTCACAGGGATTACTTCATCAGTGCTCCGGTCAGGATATTTATATTTGACAACAGAATTGAGATCATCAGCCCCGGAAATCTGCCCAAAAACCTCACTGTTGCAAAGATTAAAACCGGAAATTCCAATATCAGAAATCCGGTTCTGACATCATTTGCTGCGAAAGGGCTTTTACCTTACAGGGGTCTTGGCTCCGGGATAAAACGTGCAGTTGAAGAATGGCCTGACATAGATTTCACTGATGACCGTGAGGGCGGCCTCTTTAAAGTGATTATCCACAGGAAGTACAGCCGGGAGAGATAATATCCCTTAATTGCCCAAAAAAGGCAGGAGTATTCCGGATAAAACATTTATTACAACATTTGCAGGTGAAACAATCATGAATGTACCGCAATATATGATCGACAGAATTAAAGAGGAACTCGCCGGAAGAAAACCGATATTCTATACTCTTTCCGGTGCACACCTCTATGGCTTTCCATCAAAAGACTCGGATTATGACATCAGGGGCTGCCATATCCTAAGCCTAAAAGACATCTGCAGGCTCAAAGAAGAGCGTGATGTAATCGAAAAGATGGACGGTGAATTTGATTTTGTCTCATTTGACATAAAAAAAGAGCTTTTTCTCCTCCTAAAGAACAATTCAAACGTCCTTGAGCACATCTTTGCAAAACCCCTGACAGAAGGGCCTGAATTTAAGGAACTAAGGAGAATTGCAGAAAAATCTCTGAGCAAAAAGATATATGAACCCTATCATGGCCTTGCAGTGCACAATTATGAGAAATACATCCTCAGAAATTCAGGAGAAGGAAAGACATATGAAATGCACAATCCGGGTAAAACACACCTAAATCCGGATATAACATTCAGAACTCCGGGAAATGGCAAAGCAAACTCTACTGTAAAGAAATATCTCTACGTCTTAAGGAGCCAGATGGCCGGAATATATGCCCTTGAAATGGGAAAAATAGAACCTGACATCACCACACTAAACAGTCATTTCAGATTTTCGGTTGTAGACGACCTGATAGCCATAAAAAAATCCGGCAGTGAAAAAGAACTGCTTCACTCCGCAGAAGAAGCAGAATCATTAATATCAAAACTCTGGAAAGAACTTGACAGTGCACTGGAAAACTCACCCCTCCCAAAAAGACCTCCGGAAGAAGCATACAAAATGGCAGATGAATTCCTGCTTAAATGCCGGGGAGTCATATAGGTTTTTGCCGCGTATAACTCCCAATTACCTCAAAACGCCCAAAATTATTCCTAATCTACTCCAAAATATCTCTTCTTCTCATAAGAGGCAGTTTATGTTCCAGTGCATTTACCTGTCCTGGCAACATTACCTTTCAACGAACAGAATTATCACCCGGAATGCTGATTATCAATTATGAAGAAGGCCACTGCAAAGATAACCGGCAGGGTGTGTGATGTCGGTTACAGAAATATCGTGGATGATGCAGCTTACCAAAATAACATACACGGCTATGTAAAATACATTGATTTTCATCCGGACGGGTGCGTACCTGAAAAAGGTGATCCGGAATCAGGAATTAAGAAGCAGTCTAAAACCAAGTCTTCACACTATGATGAGAATGCGGAAAATAAGCCAGAAAAACGACATAACAAAATTCCGGGTAACAACAGCTACCCACATGCCGTTGAAGTCGTAGCTGAAGGAAAAGAATCAGACCTAAAAAAGTTTTTTGAGGATATAATAGTCAGAAAAAGACCAGTTTACGTCGAAGAAATAACTCAGAAATGGGAGGAGTCAGAAGGAAATCACTCATATTTTGAGCTGATCCGTGAAGATTTCTGTTATGAACTATATGAGGGCTTTAACAAAATTGCCATTATGGATGAAAAGATGGACTCAGCATGGCTTTGGTATAAGCATCTCATTGAAGAAGAATCAGATTTAACATCAGATCAGCCGGATAAGAGAGCATAAAAGAAGATGAATAGTTTTTGCACAACAAAATAAATCCCATAATAATAAGACAACATAACGC
Organism: Methanoplanus endosymbiosus; assembly: GCF_024662215.1. NCBI lineage: Archaea > Methanobacteriati > Methanobacteriota > Methanomicrobia > Methanomicrobiales > Methanomicrobiaceae > Methanoplanus > Methanoplanus endosymbiosus. The sequence continues at coordinate 2,748,396 of NZ_CP096115.1, read as the reverse complement.
CAACAAAAGATAATCATGCTGTCTGGAGAACTTCTGGAGATAATAAAAAACGGAGAAAATTCCGGAGTGGAATTTAAGCGTGATGATGTAAGGCCGGAATCACTTGCAAAAGAGATAGCAGCCATGGCAAATTTTCAGGGCGGCCATGTAATTCTCGGAGTTGAGGACGACGGCAGTATTTCCGGGCTTAAAAGAGGAGATACCGAAGAGTGGGTTATGAATGTAATAAGCCGGAGAGTCCACCCGGTAATCCTTCCCTACTACGAGGAAATCACAGTCAATGGCAAAAGAGTGGCAGTCATTACGTTTCCCCCCGGAATTTCAAAGCCTTATGTTGTCCGTGAAGGTGGGAATGAGAAGATATTCATCCGTGTCGGCTCAACGTCACGTCCTGCAACAAGAGAGCAGCAGATGCGTCTGTTTGAACTTGGAGGAATACTTCATACGGAGACAATGCCTGTACCCGGCACTGATATGTCCTGCCTTGATAAGGTCCGTATCGTGAACTACCTAAAAGAGATTATCCATGATCCTGATATTCCACAGACAGAAGAAGAATGGCATTCAAGACTCCTGGGCCTTGGATTTCTGACTGAAGCATCCGGCAGCACATACTGCACAATTGCAGGCCTTGTTCTATTTGGTAAAACACCAAGAAAATATCTTAAACAGGCAGGGATTAGGGTCTTTGCCTTTAAAGGGAGAGATAAGGAATATGATGCACTGATGGATGATATTCTTGATGGCCCTCTTGTCGGCAGGTTTGATTTTGATGACTCCGGAAAAACACTCCTTGACCGTGGACTGATTGAAAGGTTTACAGAAGCCATAAAACCATTCATATCAAAAGAAGAACCCGGAATTGATGAAAATTTCCGGAGGACAAAACAATGGCTCTGGCCGTATGATGCAGTGCGTGAAGTGGTAATCAATGCACTGGCACACCGTGACTGGACACGCTTTGTAGAAATTGAGGTTGGGATATATTCAGACAGGTTTGAACTGATAAGCCCCGGAAGCCTCCCCAATTCAATGACAATAGAGAAGATGATTGCAGGTCAGAGGTCCCCACGAAATACCATAATTGTGGAAGTTTTAAGAGATTACGGCTATGTAGACTACCGTGGTATGGGTATCAGGACAAAGGTAATCCCGCTTATGAAAAAGATAAACGGAACTAAGCCTCTCTTTGAGAACACCGAGGATTACTTAAAGACAATATTATACAGGAAAAAAGAGTAACAACCACTATCCAAATCTCCACGGATTTATGATATTGGATTAATCTCTCATTCATTCGGAATTTCTTCTTCAATATAATGAGAAATCACAGTATCTATCTTTTCAGTAATGTCATCGTCCGGACTGCACCATCCAAAGTGGGGGCATCTGATGCAGTCAGGAGATACTCTTTTCGGGCAGCCATCAGGGTAAGGGTCAGGCACTGCATCAGGGTCATAATCATTATTCGGGACTTCTTCAAAAGAATCCAATAAATCATCATCTTCCAAAGATAAGTCATCCTTAAGCCTGTACATGTGCGGGTCCTTACAGGACGAGTACCGGAGATTGAGCATACAGTAGCCTTCCACAACAATATACGACCAGTTTTTTACTGAAGGGTAATCTTCATTATCACAAATATCATCACTGTCTTGACCCGGAAAATTCATATCTTATTTTTATCCGGCAGATTCAATTTCTTTGTGGTCAGGAAATATGATCAGAAAATTCCGCAATTCAGGCAATCGGGTCACACTGTTCAGTTGAACCGTTGTTTATATCAGCCATATTTATCAATCATTTCAAAGATGTCGTAAAACAAATACCCATCATCTTCAAGTAATGCCCTGTCAGCCTCACCCATACCATTTGCCACAATTCCGGATATATACCCTCTTTTTATTCCGGCCTCTGAAATTCCGGGGGTGAAATCTCCGGAAACGTTTGCCACCAAATCTCCGGAAACGACATTTCCGGACTTTTCCAGAGATAGAAAATCACCGGCAGAACCAAAGAATCCGGAAATCAGGCTTATCTTATTATCAAGCCTTTTAAGGACTGACATTGCATCTTCTGCCGTCATATCCCTGCTTTTTACTTCTAACGCAACCGGTATATTTGATTTATCAAGTGCAATAAAATCAATCTCATCTCCTCTTCTGTTCCACCAGCCACCCATCTTCTCATACTGCCCGGAGAAGCGGTTTAAGAGTAGTGTTCTGGCAAGATCTTCAAACAAAAGTCCGGAATAGGACTGCCATTCCCTGTGTACAAGGCTTTCTATGGTGCCTTCATCCCCATCCCTCATAAATATGCTCAGGTTTGGATATATGAAATATGCATAAAACCTGAAAAAATTATCTTTCAGTACATATCTGCCTTTTTTAGAACGGTTTGGATCATCAGTAGACGGAATTCTGTACTCAACAATGCCTAAGAGATTTATCAGATTATGCAGATAGACAGTAAGAGAACCGGGTGCTATATGCGTCATATCAGCAATCTCTTTCTGTGTTGATCTGCCCCTGGCAAGGGAAGATATAATCTCATAATATGTCGGGTGAAGACGGCCGAACTCTTCAACGAGAACATCCTTAACCTCATTTTTGAGTGGCCCGAATTCATCAAATACAAGATTTTTAAGTGCCGAATCAAAATCAGTGCAGCCATATTTTTCAGCCAGTCTGTAATAATATATCATCCCGCCAAAGAGAAGATACAGCTTTAACTTCTCTTCTCTTTTAATTATCCCGATATCATCCAGATAATTCCAGATCTCTTTAGGAGTAAAAGGCTTAATGGTCAGAATGTTATCTGCACGCTTAAAAAGCGGGGCACCTCCGTCAATAAATATCTTATTCATCATACCAACTGAAGATCCGGAGGCGATAATATACAGTCTGGACGATTCACCATCCATATCCCATTTATTCTGCAATTGCGTTATAAAAGCAGGATAAATATCATAAAATCTCTGGAATTCATCAAAGACAACAATCAGGTCCTCACCATAAGAAAAAAGAAAATCAAGAAGGTCCTCCGGCGAGTTAATTTTTACATAGACAGGAAGATCAAGAGTATCCCTGATCTGGTGATAAAAATCCTGAATAAGAATGTCAATTGTCTTATTGTTGTCAACAAAGAAATACAGGGATTTCTTATCGTTAATAAATTCCCTGATGAGTGAAGTCTTGCCAACCCTCCTTCTGCCATTAATGACAACCATGCCGGGAAGTTTATCATATAATTTCTGCAGAAGTTTTAGTTCTTTTTCTCTGCCGTAAAAAGCCACAATGATTATAGTTATAATCATTATAGATATAATTATTTTTCCACATATGAAACTCCGGGTTCACCAGTCAGAAATCTGAAGCAAAAAAAATCTCCGGATAAAACGGTCAAAAATGAACAGAAAAAAAATCAGTACGAATCAAAGTGTAAGTTATCATCTGCTTTTAAAGAGGTTACAATATTCTTCATTTGTCATTCCGGCCATTTTGATTATTCTTTTAAGAAGTCCTGGTCCCATTGTTTTACCGGTATGAACCGGAACTGAAAGATGAGAGCTGTTACCCTCTTTTATAAGTATGTAGTGGCTGCCTTCTATATGATTAATTTTCCAACCGGCTTTTTTCAGAGTCTGTATGTGCTTATCCCCTGACGCTCTTGGTAGTTTAGGCATGAATACTATTGGAATTATTAGATATATCCAGAGATATATTAACTATTTTGTCACTCTCTTTAACTTTGACTTTTTTTATTGCACATTTTAACCTTGATTTGAGACAGCCGATAATCGCCTCATTAAGATTTTCAATGGCTTCATCCGGAGTGTCTCCTTCAGTAATGCAGCCAGGGAGATCAGGACATTCGGCAATATATCCTCCTTCTTCATCCTTTTGAATAACAACATTAAATTTCATCTGAATAGACTATCCTGGTTAATATGATATATATTTATGTGTGTTACTGGTCGTTGTTTTAGCATACCCTAAGCAGAAATAAAGCAATTTCCGGCAAAAAAAAGAAAAATTTCAGTCCTTAAGACAGATATCAATAATCCTCTCAGAAGTCTTTCCATCACCAAAAGGATTCTGCCATAGTTTATTATCCGGACTTTCAGGCTTAGCTGAATCATCCGTCTCCCTGCAATCCACAAAATTAATCATTTCTTCAGCAGCCTCAACTATTCGCTTACTATCAGTTCCGGCCAGCACATTCCCCCCGCAGTCAACAGTCTCCGGCCTCTCGGTATTATCCCTGAGTGTCACACAGGGCACACCAAGAATGCATGACTCCTCCTGAAGACCACCGGAATCAGTCAGAATAAGCCTGGCATGTGCCTCAAGCTGAAGAAAGTCAAGATATCCGGCAGGCTTAATTATCCTTATCCCACCCGGACTGATTCCAAACTCCTTCATCATCTTCTCAGTCCGTGGGTGCATAGGAAAAATCACCGGCAGGGAGTATTGTTCAGATACAGCATTTATGCCATTAATTATACCAGACAACCGATCCCTGTCATCCACATTCTCTGCACGGTGTGCAGTTACAAGCAGATATTTTCCGGACTTAAGACCAAGAGTATTCATAATTTCAGATTTCTCATTCGAAATCTCACGATTCTGGTACACAGCATCAACAACCGTATTTCCGGCAACGAAGACCTTCTCATCCGGAATTCCTTCTGCAAGCAGGTTCTTCTCCGACTCACCCGTAGGGGCAAAGAGATAGTCTGAGATATGGTCAGCAACAACCCGGTTAATCTCCTCAGGCATTTTACGATCAAAACTCCGAAGTCCGGCCTCAACATGCCCGACTTTAATATGAAGCTTTGATGCAGCAAGTGCACCTGCCATTACCGTATTTGTATCACCCTGAACAAGAACCACATCAGGCCGCTCATCCATTAAAACACCTTCAATACCGGTGAGAATCTTTGCAGTCTGCCCTCCCTGTGTCCCGGAGCCAACATCAAGGTTATACTTCGGCTCAGGCAGATTCAAGTCCTCAAAAAAGGCCTTATCCATCTCAAACGAGTAATGCTGGCCCGAATGTATGACAAAATAATCAAGTCCCCTCTTCTCACATTCCCTTATAATCGGAGACATCTTAATAATCTCCGGTCTTGTGCCAAGAATAATACAGATCATTGATAACTTTTCGACTGAAAAATATAAAAATCCAATCCGGAATTCTGGAATAATATCCAGCTTAAACCGTGCAAAACTATTGGAACAAAAATGTTCCATGTGGAACAATAATGAACCAATTCAATTTGCCTTCGATGTTACATCAAAATATTGTCAAAAATGTATATAACTCAGACAATCACATGACGATTTGGGTAAATTATGATAACTATATGATATATTCCGGACAACATATAATTAGCATTCAAATAGTGTAATCAGCAATTTAAATAAAAAGCACTATAATATAAAATAAATGTGCCAATATCAAACAGAAATTCTAGATAATCAAAGAATTGCATCCATAGAATAAGGGAAAAATACCAACAATGAACGAAGACGAAAAACTTGACAACATAATAACAGCCTTCTCACCGGAGAGAATATTCAAAGACATAATTGTCATATTCATCTGGCTGATACTTGCAGTAATATTCATCTACACGCCGATTCTCAACCAGACTCCCTTAAGAGTTGTATTTGCACTCCCGGTAGTATTATTCATACCCGGATATGCACTAATTGCAGCACTATTTCCGGGCAACAAAGACATAGACGGCATAGAGAGAACTGCACTCTCATTCGGACTGTCAATTGCAGTTGTACCACTTATCGGACTGGGCCTGAACTACACTCCCTGGGGTATCAGACTTGACCCGATTGTAACTTCACTTGTGATCTTTACAACCGCGATGCTTGTAATTGCCCAGTACAGAAGGTCCATAATCCCGGATGAAGAGCAGTACCGTGTCCCCCTAAAGCCAATGATAGAAGAGGCAAAAGGAGAACTCTTCCCAAAAGAAAGCACAAAACTGGACAGGATACTCTCAATAGTCCTGATAATATCAATTATCGCTGCAATAGGAACGACCATCTTTGTAATAGTTGTTCCCAAAGAAGGCGAGAAGTTCACAGAATTCTATATACTTGGTGAAGAAGGTATGGCCGCCGATTACCCGACCAAATTCTATGCCAATACTGATCAGAATATTACCATAGGAGTCGGAAACCACGAATACAGGGATATAAATTATTTTGTTGAACTCTTCGCAGTAAACCAGACATTCAATGAGATAACCAACACATCAAAGATAAACACAATGGAGCTTCTGGGCCGAAAAGAGATAACAGTCGCAGACAACACCACAGAAGAATTTGACTACACCTTCAGCGTTAAAGATCCGGACGTCAACAAAATAGAGTTCCTCCTCTTTGCAGACTCATACCCAGACAGTTCAGTCACAAAGTTTGAGAGGATTAACGAGAGCTACAGGGATCTGCACCTATGGGTTGATGTGAGAGAACCAATAAAAACCGGATAAATATCCGGTTAATTTTCACTCGTAATATCCAATTCACAGGCATTTATCAGATAGAGATCAATTGCCTCCCTGATATTCTCAAGGGCCTCTTTTCGTGTATCACCACAACTGGCAACCTCTGGTTTTTTGCACCTTGCAACAAATACTCCGTCTTCTTCATAAACTAAAATATCATAATCCATATTCAACACCAAAGACTACGAAATTTTCAGAATTCCCCCACACCCTCACCATTATTTACAGCGCCCAGAACAACTTTCAACGAATTCTTCTCCTGAGTAATATGCAGTATAACAACGGGTTTCCCTAACCCCTTGCAGAGCACACAGGCAAAAAGACTGCATACCGGACATGGCGAGGCTGTGCAGCATTTAGGAGACTCCTCACGAATCGTCCGGCAGGCATCCTTAAGCATAAAATCCTCAACAGTAATCTCATAGTCATCCCCTGCCTGCTTTGCAGTAACCTTTCCGGCAATCCTCAGATGGTCCACAAAAACATTCCCTAAAATCTCAGAATAGACATCAGGTGTCAGCTCATCCGGAATTACAAAGCCATAATCATCACACAGTGCCTCATACAGTGAAGAGCAGGCCGGCCTGACAGAAATTCCGGCAGACTCACCAGAAACCCTGAATACATCAGAACCGCCCTCAGGATATCCCTTAAAGGCAGCAACCGGACTGAACTGGACAAAACCATCTTCAGACGGGATAAAATGTGCATCACCATGCACCCTCAGATCAGCAAAAATCCTGGACAGATTAACCGAAGCATCCGGATACAGCATAGCCGCCATACCTGGCACAATCCCTTCATCCTTCGTAAAGGTCGCAAAGACAACACCTGAAAGGAACAAAACAACGGAGAGTACAATCATCATAGACGAGGTCATATCGCCCCTGTCTGTTAAAAGCCCCAAAACGAGCATTACAAGGGATGAAACTACAAGAACAACCGCCGCGTAAAAGTATGAATTAAGCCCGCCGGAAGACGAAAACCAGCCTGAAAGAAAATCCTTTCTTCTGCCGGATTTCTTCTTAATATCACCCATAACCTGATTAAACATACCGGAAATATCACCAGTCAAACCCATAATTAATCACTCCTCTTAATTTTCTTTCCGGCATTATGCTCAGTAAAAATCCCGGCAGCAAATATTGCAGACAACACCCCTCCGGCAAATACCGTAAAGAGATAAATATTCAAAAACCCGGCCATCAGATACCCAACTGCAAGAAAGAGAAAAATTCCGGCTGAAAAAACTATAATATCCCTTCTCTTTCCTACATTCATAAAAATATAATATAATCCGAGGGCAAATTCCATAAAAAAACCATAGAGCATACCTGACTCTGCAAGTGAGAATACAAAAGGCTGCCCGGCAAGAATCACAAAAAAAGGACAGACAATGCCGGAATAATACTTACTCCGCATATAAAATACCAGACCTGCAAAAACCGCCAGTGTCAGCAGAGGATATATCAGATTTTCTGAAAGATATGCAGACAACACAAAGATAAGTACAGAAATCCCGATAATCCCGTGATCAGCATAATCCCTTGATATAATATTCATAATGCCTCCAGAATATCGAATTTAAACTGCCTGAGATTCCTGAGATTCTCCTCAAACCCAACATCTTTCGGAATGCAGCAATGAGTTTTTATACCTCTCTTAGATGCAGCCTTTGCAATAACCCCGATATGGCTCAGATCACCAGTCCCTCCGGTCATTATCTTAATCCCCCCCGGATTATTTTTCTCAAAGATAGCAAAGATCTCCTCCTCAAAAGAATATGCCCTCTCATACCCGGAAAATGCAGATTTAACTTCAGAATACCTATCAGTCAGATCGCCCCGGATATTACCTGTCCTGTACCTGTACATATGGACATCCCGAACAGACGGGCCGATATCATTTAGAATATTCTTAACCGGAACTGCACCTGACCTGATCCTGCGTATGCCAACAAGGTTGCAGCCGGAAATTCTGACCAGAACTTTGTCCCTGTAATCTCCGGATGAGATAACTGAGCCGACAACACCTTTTAATGGTTCAATATCCCGGCCATATTCCTCAACATCAGGAAGGTCCACAATGAACATATCACCCTCACCCTCAATTCCGGTATATTCCCGGATAAAGAGTTTGCCCTGCTTTGCAGAGACCTTCCAGTCAATGCTTCTCATATCATCGGTGTATGTATATTCGCGGAAATCCCTGATACCGGAACCCTTAATGGGGAGAATTCTGTCAACCTCCTTCCCGCCAAAGAGACGGGATTTGGCATCCGAAAATTTAAGCGAGGGAAATACCGTTATGTCATCACGCCCGCCTTCAGGAATTAAAATTCCGGCTGAAAAGAAAAACCCGCCAAGATTAAGCCTTATCCCTGCCGGAGAGATGCTGCCGTGTGCAAGGCATGTGACATTATATCTGACAGAGCCTGAACCTTTTATCTCACAGGTATTACTGCCCGTAAACATCTCAGTTCCTGCCGGAATAACATCCTCTGCTGTTATATCAAAGGGATAATCTCCAGGAACAGTAACACTGGCAGAGATCTCCACAACCTCACCGCGGCGGACAAACTTCTTATCAAGACTGCGGTTTATTTCAGCAGCCAATGCAGCCCTCTTCAGATTTAAGAGAATATAGTGATAATTTAAGAGCAGAATTCCGGAAATAAAAAATCCGGCAATGGTGTAATTAAAATCCCGGAAGAAAACACCTGCCGCAGCTAAGATAACTGCCGACAGTATAACCGTCAGTCCGGGATTTTTAATTCTCACACTCAGGGCACCTCTATAGTTCCGAGTATCTGATCAACGACATCAGCCGTGGTTATACTGCTGATCTCAGATTCATATCTGAGAATAATTCTGTGCTGAAGTACACGGTGGGCAACTGCCTTGACATCATCCGGAGTGACATATGTCCGCCCGTTTATCGCTGCAAGGGCTTTAGAACCCCTTAGAAGTGCAATTGAACCTCTCGAACTTGCACCAAGCCTGACATCCCCATGTTTCCGGGTGGCAATAACAATGTCACGGATATATCCAAGAACAGGCGGTTCCACATTGATCTCCCTTACAGCTTTTGTGCCCCTGTCGATCTTTTCAGCAGATAATAGTGGCTGTACTTTCTCTGAGATATAACTCCAGTTAAGAGAGCCTTTATGCTCACGTGAGATTATCTCAAGTTCGTCATCCGCATTAAGATACTTTGAATTGATTGAGAACATAAATCTGTCCTTCTGCGCCTCAATGAGCGGGAATGTTCCCTCCTGTTCAAAGGGATTCTGTGTGGCAATTGTAAAGAAGGGTTTATTGAGCTTTACACCGCGGCCGTCAACAGTGACCTGCCTCTCACTCATCGCCTCAATAAATGCACTCTGACTCCGTGGCGGAAGGCGGTTTATCTCATCAATGAGCAGAATATTGGTAAATACAGGCCCTCTCTTAAACTCGAACTCATTCTCCCTCTGGTTCCAGATCCTGATACCGATAATATCTGACGGCTGGGTATCAACCGCACACTGAAGCCTTCTGCTCTCACATCCAAGCATGATGGAGACGAGTTTTACAATCGTTGTTTTGGCTGTGCCCGGCACACCCTCAATTAAGACATGGCCATCGCTTAAAACTCCGATAAGTATAGTCTCAACAAGGTTCTGGTTGCCTACAATATATGAACCTGTGATGTCCCGGATCTGATCGCAGACAGATGCAAGATCTTTTATTCCTTCTTCTATTGATTCTTTATTCATTTCTCTCTCCTTACAAGGGCAAATATGGTGAGCAGTGCCACAATAATTATGACAGATATTTTTATAAAATCTGTGTTTTTTAGTCCGCTCAGTATTCCGGAGAGGCCGTCAGCAGATGCTGCGGCAGAGTGCCTGTACTCAACAAGCAGATTATCTGACAGACCCATAATATTCTGAATAAATCTGTCATTATCTCTCAGTCTCTTGTATCCATACATCCGGTTGATAAAAAGACTGGAATCAGACAACAGATAAACCTGTCCGGCTTCATCCCGCACCATCACTGATCTCTTACCAAGAGGTTCTGAAGCTTCTGCCTTCCCGTTTCCGTTTGTATCAATCCAGGAGAGAAAAGACGATCTCATCAGGCTCACTCCCCCGTATGCAACCGACGGACTGTTCAGCGCCACACTTTCAACTCCGGCTGTAACCCTGTCTTCTTTATAAGGGTAGCAGATGATGAAACGTTTGTTATTATACTCCATATCAACACTGGACAGATTTGCAGGAGTAACACTTATTCCGGTTCCAAGGATGCCAAGCAGAGTATTGGAATTTCCCGGTTCGTCCGATATAAAGATCTTATTCCCATCCCTTATAAATCTCATAAGGGCAGTTATCTCAGACGATGTGAATCTGCCGTCCGGCTCTATCATCAGGAGGGTGCTGTTCTTCCTGCCGTATAATGATGAGTAATCAGTTATAATCTCAGAACCTGCATCGTCATAAAACTGCGATGTCCCGTTCCAGTTGTAGTTGTACCGGCTGAAGTCATTGTCATTGCCTGAAAAATGGATATCGACAATTAAGAGAGCTACAATTAAAAGACCGAAAAATACAATATGCCATGCTTTCATAACCACTCATCTCCTGCATACTTCATCAGATAATCATCAAGACTGTGATTGCCGGAAATTTCCTCAAAGAGATGGTAAACTGACCATTCATCTCCTTTACCATATATGCCCTGATATACCAGTTTCTCATACAGTCTGACAAAGGAAGTTATTTCACTGTCATGACCTTCCGGAAGTCTCCTTAAAAATTCATTTACTGTCATCGACTTTTTGTAGGTAATCGTATTTTTCTCAGCAAGTGCCTCAAAGAGTATTGTAAGAATGAAGTGATATCCCGCAGAGTATCCGCCATCTGAAAGCAGATCCATGTAATGCTTTTTGATGCCGGAATCATTCACAGACACCGGCTTTACAACATCAGGACTCTCCGGTTCGCCTTCCACTCCATTCTCCTCTGAAGCAGTCTCCCTGCGCAGTTTTGACATTGCTATCCTGGGCATTTTTGGGAGCTTTTTTCTGCGGTTGAGGATATAATATCCTGCATAGCCTAAAATTACAGAGAATAAAAGGGCAACCAGAATAACTTCCACTGAAAATGTACCGGGGACATGGACATTTACCTCCGGACTTGTGGTCTTTTCAACCGGATAGGAGGGATCATCAAAGACAACTTTTATTTCATTGTCTCCTTCTTTAAGGGTAAGGTTGGCGCTGAATTCACCATCGTCCTCTGTGACCGCCTCTGCAACTTTAGTGTCTCCTGAGAGGATACTGATAGCTGCTCCGGCTATAGGTTTACCTCCGGCAGTTAAATTTCCGGTGCAGACATATCTGTTCTTATCTCCGGATTCATCTTTGGAATCAGAAATATCAAAGTTAAGTCTGTTCGGAATGCTTTTGACTTCAAATTCCAGGACATCGGAATATGAGATCCCTGTCTTTGAATAGACCGTATGCTTTCCGGCCTTAATCTTATTTATCAGATACCCATAGAGATATCTTCCGCCGGCTGTAACGCCTGTACTGCCGGCCTTCTTACTGTCTATGAAGATCTCAATTACCTTGTTATCTGATACCCGCTCCACATCTCCGGATATATTGAGCATGTCTCCGTAATATACGATTTCAGATGACAGTTCAATAGTAACTGACTCCTGACGGGGCAGTTGTGCCGGCGTTGGAGTTGCTGTAGGTATTGCGGTAGGAGTTGGCGTAGGAGTTGCACTCTCACCGGGTGCCAGAGTACGAATCGCAGTAGGAATTGGCGTAGGAGTTGCACTCTCACCGGGAGCCAGAGTACGAATCGCAGTAGGAGTTGCCGTAGGAGTTGCACTCTCACCGGGAGCCAGAGTACGAATCGCAGTAGGAGTTGCCGTAGGAGTTGCACTCTCACCGGGAGCCAGAGTACGAATCGCAGTAGGAGTTGCCGTAGGAGTTGCACTCTCACCGGGAGCCAGAGTACGAATCGCAGTAGGAGTTGCCGTAGGAGTTGCACTCTCACCGGGAGCCAGAGTACGAATCGCAGTAGGAGTTGCCGTAGGAGTTGCAGTCTGCCTGGGAGTAGGAGTAGGTGTTGGTGTTAACTCAGGAGATGGCAGATCGGAAACAGGTTCATCATCACTGCCAATCTCATGAATAGTTTTTGAACTCTCCTCAAGACGGGATGTTTCAACTTCATACTTCTTTGAAGACTCAGTCAGCTTTTTAGTGCTGTTTTCAAGCCTTGCTGTATTAATGCCCATCTTCTTCTTTAAAGCCTCAATCTCATAAGTGACAGAATATAACTTACTGGAATCACCGGACTCCCGGTACTGGATCTGAAGTGTCTTTAAATCCTCCAGCAGTTCTGAATCCTGCACAGTCTCCTTTAAGGCTTCAAGCTGATCCTTATTATTACGCCGAAACTCCTCGATCTCAGAGTCATCCATATCAAGATTGATTATAAGATTGTCATACCTTGAGGCAAGACGTGCATACTCCTCTAAGTCCTCCATTGCATCATCAAGATTTTTAATCTTAAGATTTATGACGATGGAGTCGGAGAGATCAATAAAATCCTGCATCATGTCAAAGACATTTGCAGACTCCTCCCTTGAAATCTGTCTCAGTGCATCCGGATTATTATGCATATCTGTTCCGGGAATATCCTTTGGGGTGAAGAGTTCAGCAGAGTCAACAGTACTTAACAGAACAGATATGAAAACGAGAGCAAGCACGGCAAGCAGAAGTGCAGAGAAATACCTCTTCATCTGCTTATTATCTCCAGAACCTTAAACGCAACAATCAGCCCAAACACTCCAACCCCTGCCGAGATAACAATCTTCAGATTTTTGATATATGACGTGCTCAGATACGGTGAGTCAATCAGTTCAATAATAACAAGAATGCCAATCAGCCAGAGCACAAAAAGGATCTCAACATTCAGTATATTTGCGAGGGCCATAAAAATTACCACTATGGCCAGCCAGACAGACAGAACCAAAAGAGTCAGTTTCTTCTTATCGCCCCACATCAATAATTAATATTTGTATTTGTATGTTTAAAGCCATTTTGTCTTGTGTCTTTGCCGGCATTACAGAAATATAAAGAGTTTAACGGATAAATAACCACCACAAACGGAATAAAACAGGAATTCAACAAAAACCATAAGAACCGGAATTAAGTGCACTATTGAGAAGAGATTTAAATCTACAAATTAAAATATTTTCATGCAAAAAAGAAATACATTACTTATTCTTGCACTTTTATTATCCGCAGCCATAATCATGTCTGCCGGATGCCTCCAGTCACAGGCAATGGAAAACGGAGATAACCAAACTCCGCAGGCCACTCCGGCAGAGGAGGTTCAGACAGAAATTCCTGCTGAAGTCCTGGAACCGGCAGCAACTGAGGATAAAACAGACGCAACAGAAGAGAACTCTGATAATTCTTCAGCAGACAATGAGACTGAAAGCAGTGAATCAGAAAATCCGGAATCTGACGGACTTTCCGGAGCAGAAGAAACACCCACAGGCGAATTATCCAATTCATCAGAGAGCAACCCTTATCTTCCGGTTGTAGTCTGTGAGAACATAACCCCTGCTGAGTACAGACCAATCTGGCCCGCCGGAACAATTCTGTCTGACAAAAAAGGTGAATCAAAGGGAATTATCACCAAAGTGGACTATGAACAGAACAAATACTACTTCAGAAACCTGATCCTCCCTCCGGAAGATGCTATGCCATATCTCTTAAAGGACAACTCATTTGAACAGATGGGGCCTGTATTTGATTCAAAGTCAATTGAAGAAAAATACCCGGGATATGAAGGAAAGATGATGAAGATTACAATCTACGGAAACGGTGCAATCAAATCCGAGATTGGCTATCTTGAATATGGCACAAAAGAGTCAATGAAGCACACTTCAGCTGATTAGATTCAGCCAATACTTTTTTTCCGGAAAAAAAGGATATTCAGACCGTATGAGTTACAGAAGGAAGTTTTTCGTCCGGATACGGCTTATTGTATGTCTCTGTAAACCCGTCAGGGAATGTAATTGTTGTTTTGTCAGGAACAAGACTGTCAGATTCAGGAATATATGCACCAATTATAGCATTGTTGCCTGAGAATTTCTTTGTATAGCTCCCCACCTGGTCATAGGGAAGTGACGGGGTCTTATATGTTGTGTCATTTCCGTATGTGACCTTTGCAAAACCCGGAATCTTAAACGAGACCTCTTCTGAAGTGAGATCAAGCACTTCAGCGTCATCTCCAAATGCATCGGTAAGCCCACCCTCTAAAAGACCCTCTTTATTTGGAAATAATGCAAAGGCTATCGACTCACCCCACGAGAGGGAATAGTCATAATTAATAACTGCACTGCCGTCCGCCTGAACATCTATATCCAGATCGTGCGAATCAAATGCGCTTACACCTGTTACCAGCAATGCTAATGCAACTGTCAGCACCAGAAAATTTATTTTCATCTTCATCTTATCACCTGCCATTGATATATTAACAGTATATAATCCGCCGGACTAAAAAATAGTTTGGGTGGTATTCTTCCCGGTTTTGTATTGATCAGTTACACTCTAACCTTTCAGAAAGTGAACTACCTCTGGGCTAAAGACCCAGAGGCTTCCTGCTTCATTCTCCGAACTATTATTCGTGAGTCCACAGGCCCTTCCCCTCGTCCCGAAGGTGTATAATTATTAAATTCCAATTAGATTTTGTCTATCAAGGGCAAATTTCCTGATGTTTATTGCGGCATTAATATCTCGATCATGGTGTATCCCACAGTCTGGACAAATCCAATCTCTATTCGCTAATGTTAAATCCTGATTATAATAACCACATTCACTACATATTTTTGTAGATGGTTCAAACTGCCCTATCCGTAAGACTGTTTTACCTTGCCGTTGTGCTTTATATTCTAATTTAGTAACAAATGAACTCCATGAGGCATCAGCGATATGCTGAGCTAATTTATGGTTTTTTAACATCCCTTCAACATTCAATGTTTCCACTGCAATTGCTTGGTTCTCGCATACTAATCTAAAAGAGAGTTTGTGCTGGAAATCATTGCGTTGATTGTGGATTTTTTCGTGGAGTTTTGCTACTGCTTTTTTTGCTTTATTTCTATTTTTAGAGCCTTTTTGTTTTCTGCTTAGCCGTCTTTGTAATACTTTCATTTGGGAAATAGATTTTTTTAAATTTCTCGGATTGTCAATCATTTCCCCATTGGATAATATTGCAAAATCTTTGATACCGAGATCAACACCAACTGTTGTATTTTCGCTAAAATGTTGCGTTGGAGTTTGTTTTTGTCCATCGTCTATCAAAATACTAATGAAAAATTTTCCGGTTGGTGTGACAGATACCGTTGCAGTTTTCTCAATTCCGTTATATCTTCGGTGTAATTTTATTTTGACCCATCCGATTTTAGGCAACCGGATTTTTTGAATTTCAAAATCCACCTTATATCCTTGCGGAACAGAGAACGACTGCACTGGATTTTTCCGGGATTTAAAATTAGGAAAGCCTTTCTTTTCCCGGAAAAACCGAGTAAATGCATTTTCAAGATTTAATATTGCACCTTGTAAAGACTGTGAATTAATGTCATTTAACCAGGTATGTTCTGATTTCAAATCAGGTAACATTTTATTCAATACAAATCTTGATATCGATTCACCATTGGATTTGTATGTCCGGAGTTTATTTCCCAAACCCCAATTGTAGATGAACCTACATGCGCCGAAATGTTGAAAGAACATTTTCTCCTGTTCTTTGTTAGGATACATTCGGTATCTGTAGGCCCTCAACATGCACGTGCAATTGTGTTTTACCACAATATATATTTTGTGCCATTATGATCTACAAACGAAAAAACCATAGTAAATATCTTCTTATGTATCATGTCAGTTTTGTATGTAAATATCGCTTACATCCCCTTGGCTAAAGACCAAGGGGTTTTACGCTCATATTATAAAAAGACTGACTCACCCGATAACCGGAAAAATATCCGGTTGGAACAGAACATTTCCGGCAGGTTCTTTTTATTATTAGCAAGGTTTTTTATTTATTAAATACACGAATATGTATGTCTTTTACATACGATATCGAAGTTCCGGCAGACGTGCCGGAGAGCGCAAAAGCAACTTACATCAAAAACTATGAGATGATCACCCACGCGAGCGGAAAACTCATGCTCTTTGCAGGCGACCAGAAGGTAGAGCACTTAAACAGCGACTTTTATGGTGAGGATATTCACGCAGACGATGCTGACCCCGAACACCTCTTCAGGATTGCCTCACAGGGCAAAATCGGAGTCTTTGCAACACAGCTGGGCCTTATTGCAAGGTACGGCAGAGACTACAGTGATGTCCCATACCTGGTAAAACTTAATTCAAAGACAAACCTTGTAAAGACTGCGCAGAAGGATCCTTACAGCCCGCAGCTGTACACAGTTGCACAGGTCGCAAAATTCAGGGAAATTTCAGGCCTTGATATTGCAGCAGTCGGCTATACCATCTATCTCGGCAGTGAATACGAAGAGAAGATGCTCGCAGAAGCGGCAAACATCATCTTTGAAGCACACATCCACGGCCTTATCGTCGTTCTCTGGATATACCCCAGAGGCAAGGCAGTTGCAGACGAGAAGGATCCGCACTTAATCGCAGGCGCAGCCGGAGTTGCAGCAACAATCGGCGCTGACTTTGTAAAGGTAAATTCACCCAAAAAGGAAGGATTCACCGCTGCTGAAATCTTAAAGGAGGCAACTGTAGCAGCCGGAAGAACAAAGGTGGTATGCGCAGGCGGATCAAGTGTCTCAGCAGAGGATTTCCTGAAACAGTTATACGACCAGATCCACACCGGCGGAGCATCCGGCAATGCAACCGGAAGAAACATCCACCAGAAATCACTGGATGAAGCTGTAAGAATGTGCAATGCAATCTCTGCAATAACGATTGACAATGCAGATGCTGAAGCAGCCCTGAAGATCTACAACGGGGAATAAAAAACGGACAGCCAACTGAACCACTAACCCAAAAATCTTTTTTAAAGGTCAGAAATCCGGTTCACAACTCAATCTCAAGTGTTACCGGGCAGTGATCAGAACCATAAATGTGCGCAAGAATCTCAGCGCTTACAACAGACTCCGCTAACTCTTCACTGACAAAGAAATAATCTATCCGCCAGCCGACATTTCTCTCCCTTGCATGGCTCTTTAAGTCATACCACGAGTAATAACCGCCCTCCTTTGTAAACATCCGGAACGAATCAACAAAACCGGCATCAAGAAGTTTATCAATCCATGCCCTCTCCACCGGAAGAAAACCCGACACCTTCCCGTTCGCCTTTGGCCGTGCGAGATCGATCTCCTTATGCGCAGTATTGACATCTCCGCAGATGATGACATTTCTGCCATCTGCAAGAAGTTTCTCTGCCTGCCTCAGGCACTCGCTGTAGAAGTCAAGCTTGAATTCAAGCCTCTCAGCAGACGATTTTCCGTTTGGGAAATATATGTCAAAGAGCGAGAAATCCGGATAATCAGCAATGATAATCCGCCCTTCAGTATCAAATTTATCAGTGCCGAATCCGAATCTGACAGATTCAGGTTCATCCTTTGTATAGAGCGCAACCCCGCTGTAACCTCTCTTCTCTGCTGACGAAAAGCAGGAGAAATAACCATCCGGATGCCTGAGTTCTGAAGGCAGCTGATCCTCATGCGCCCTTGTCTCCTGAATACAGAGTATGTCGGGGTTATAACCCCTTACAAAATCCAGAAAACCCTTCTTATGCACGGCACGAATACCGTTTACATTCCACGAAACAAGCCTTTTTCTCAAAGTGACAAACCTCCCGATATTAGATAACAGGGCAGATCAAATAATCTTTATTGGTCAGAAAAAATACTAATAAACAGGAAATATCCCATGAGAGTTAAGATTTGCGGAATAACCAATAAAAACGATGCAGTATTTGCAGAAACATCGGGCGCAGATGCAGTGGGGGTTGTAATCTCAGAGGAATCAAAGAGAAATGTCACACCAGATAAAGCAAAGGAGATCTTTTCGGCCTTAGGGCCGTTTGTCTCTACCGTAATTGTGACCCATACAGAATCAGAAGAAGAGATGAGAGAGATTGCAGAGGTGAACCCGTCTGCAATACAGGTCTCAGCAGATGTCAGGATTCCGGATTCATACAGAGGAAAGATTATCCGGGTTGTATCTGACAATGTCCACAATCCAGAAGACCTCCCAAAAAACTGCAATGCACTCATCATAGACTCAAGCCGGGGCGAAGGAAAGGAATTTAACCGGAATTTTGCAGAAGAAGTTATCAGGCATTCAAAAGTTCCGGTAATCCTTGCAGGCGGGCTTAATCCGGAGAATGTCAGCGATGCAATAAGGAAGTTAAGCCCCTATGCAGTTGATGTCTGCTCAGGAGTAGAGGAAAGTCCGGGCATAAAAGACCGCTTCCTGATCCTTGATTTTCTGAAGGCTGCCGGCAAACTTCCGGTGCTGAAAAGAAAAAAGCTGTGATATTTCCGGATGAAAAAAACATCATCCAGCCCAGACGGAATAATTTTGCATTCCGGATAAATATATGGAAACTGGTCCCTGAAAAAGAAGTTATATCAGAATGCAGGGCCGGACTTTGGCTCCACATCCACATCAAACTCATCAAGGAAAGGCATAACGCCCCTGATATAATATGAATCCTTTCCATCCGGATCTTTGATCATCCCGACATCCACCACTTTAATCTCAAGAGGGAACTCCTTTAGCCGCCCTTTGAATGAGGGATCATTCTCCTCCCCGAATTTCAGGAAAAAATCAACCGGAACAAATGGCCTGCCTTCAACAGGTTCGTCTGCAAAATCAGTGAGATCCTTTTCATAAGTGGAATTCACTGCAAGTTCCGGCTCAAAATAAAGAATAACCTCAACTGAAAACATTCTGCCCTTCTTCCGGAGATCAAGAACATCATACTTCTCCCCTTTTATAATGCCCATTGAAGAGAACTTATCCTCTGTCGTATCGCCGGGCAGATCTGCAATATTTTTTCTCTTCACAATAATCACGGTAATTTATGACTTTCAGAAATTAAAAAACTGAGTATTCTCCTCTCAGATGAACAGTTCGACACAATATCAGAATAATCTCAGGACTTAAGCAACAGAATGACCAAAAAAACCAAAATCTCCGGATATTACCGAATATCAGGGGAAAAATGAAATATTCCGGAATATTGAAATATAAAAAGATTCAATCAGGCAATGTAATTAAAATTATAAGGAGTATAAAAAATATGCCGGAATTCGGATCACCATTCTCAGGTCTTGCAAGCGACAGAAAACTGACAGATGAGGAATTAATCAGGGCTGTACGCTTCATGGTCTCAGCAGAATATGAAGCAATTCAGCTCTATATGCAGCTTGCAGAGTCCACAGACAACGAACTTGCAAAAGAAGTGTTAACAGATATTGCAGATGAAGAGAGAGTCCATGCAGGTGAGTTCCTGAGACTGCTTCACCACCTCGCACCTGACGAGCAGAAGTTCTATGACGAGGGTTACGAAGAAGTTGAGGAAGAGATAGAAAAACAGAAAAAATAAACCAGACCTTTTTTTATCAGGGCAGCAACCCGGCATTTCTCCGGAAAAATACAACAGACCAGAAATACCGGAGCAGACAGCCCACATATTTATCAGTACAATCGGCATCATAATCACAATTGATTACCATAAATAGGGATGGTTTTTATGACAGAATGTGAAAATGTGCAGGACATGATACGCCTCATGGCATCCAAACTGAAAGAGATGGCAGACTCTCTCTCAGATAAGGAGGTATCACAGTTTATAAAGGAAATTCAGAATTCAAGGAGCATCTATGTAATGGGGGCCGGAAGATCGGGCCTTGTTGCAAAATCCTTCGCAATGAGGCTTATGCATCTCGGACTGAAGTCATATGTTATAGGTGAGACCATAACTCCGGCGATGAAGGACGGAGATACAGTAGTCGCCTTCTCAGGGTCAGGAGAGACAAAAACAATTGCAGAACTCTGTGAGACCGCAAAGGCACTTAACGGCAGAATCTGTCTCGTCACATCCAAAAAGGACTCAAGAATCGGAAAGATTGCTGACTGTACAGTAGTCATTGAGAGCCACAGGGATAAAGTGGAAGACGAATCAGCAGAGTATGAGATCAGGCAGATGATGGGCGATCACAAATCCTTTGCACCGCTTGGCACACTCTTTGAGACAGGGTCAATGGTATTTGCCGACTCAATAATCTCCGCAGTGATGGAAATTATGGAGTGCGAAGAGTCTGACCTTAAATGCCGGCACGCAAATATCGAGTAAAGAACCAGAAGTGATCTGATCTCTCAGACAGACATAATATTTTTGGCTTAAATCCGGCAGCAGTTTACCCCGGAATCCGGATACAACAATCCTGTGAAGAGATGCCCGCCGGAAAGGATTACTATCGTTTAAATCAAACCATAAAATAGAGGAAATGGTGAAAATATGACAGAATATTCCAGACGGGTGACCGGAATTGAGATGTCCGGCATAAGAAAATTCTTCCAGAAGGCAAAAGCGGATTCCGTAAATCTTGGGATCGGACAGCCGGATTTTCCAACTCCGGACCATATAAAGAAAGCAGGTATTGAGGCAATTGAGAATAACCTCACAGGATATACCTTCAATTACGGTGTGCCGGAGTTAAGAGAGGCTATCTCTGAGAAGTTTAAGAGAGAGAATAACCTCTCATACAGTGCAGATCAGATTATTGTCACCGCAGGTGCAGGTGAGGGCCTGCATATTGCAATGCAGACCCTTGTTGATGATGGTGACAGAGTATTATTCCCGGACCCCGGTTTTGTATCATACAGGGAATGTGCGGTCCTTGCCGGAGGAATTCCTGAACCTTTTGCACTGACAGAAGACTTAGAGATAGACCCTGAAGCCTTAAAGCCTATGATCGATGATGCAAAGGTAATTGTGCTCAATTCACCCGGAAATCCGACCGGAACAGTTGAAAGCGTTGATACCATCAGGGCAGTGGTCGAATATGCGGATGACAAAGATGTAACCGTCATATCAGATGAGGTATATGAGCATTTCATTTATGACGGCAAAAAGCATGTCAGTGCCGCAGCGTTCGGGGATAATGTAGTAACAATAAATGCGGCAAGCAAGACCTTCTCAATGACAGGATGGAGACTTGGATTCATCGCCGGAAGTGAGGATTTCATTGAGCAGAGTATCAAGGTGCATCAGTACTGCCAGACCTGCGCAACCTCAGTCTCCCAGTATGCCGCAATTGCAGGCTACAGGGGAAGTATGGACTGTGTATGGCAGATGAGGGATGAATATGAAGCCAGAAGAAACCTCCTCTATGACGGACTGACAGAACTTGGCTTTGACTTTAAGAAACCAGGCGGCGCATTCTATCTCTTCGTCCCGATGGAAGATGAAACATTTAAAAAGATCATTGACGCAGGTGTTATCGCAATTCCGGGCGACGCTTTCGGTGAAAATTCAAAGAATTATGCACGATTCAGCTATGCCTCCTCAGAAGAGAATATAAAAGAGGCACTGCTCAGAATGGAAAAGATAATCTGAGATTTTACATTTGGGACATATGTCCTCATACTTATGATACATCAAAAACTACACAGTCCAGTATAAAATGGTCTGAAATTAAATTCACAAACATCAACAATATTTTTATAAAAATAATCAAAAAATACATCAGAGGCAAATAATATGATAAAAGATTTATTAAAGAAGCTTTCAGATGCACACGGTGTATCCAGCTATGAGGGAAATATCAGGGATATTATTAAGGAAGAACTTGCCGGTCATGTAGATGACATCTACACCGACAAGATGGGCAATCTCATTGCAGTAAAACCGGGCGATGACTTTAAATTCATGGTAGCATCCCATATGGATGAGATCGGCCTGATGGTTCAGCATATTGATGAAAAAGGATTTATAAAGTTTGTCCATGTCGGAGGATGGTTCAACCCTGTCCTGTACACACAAAGAGTAATTATTCACGGCAGCAAAGGCCCTGTAACTGGTGTAATCGGGGCAAAACCACCACATAAGATGAGTCCTGAGGACCGGAAAAAGGAGATCAAAATAGAGAATATGTTCATCGATGTCGGTGCTGTCAGTGAAGAAGAGGTAAATGAACTTGGCATTGAGATCGGATCTCCGGTTACGACTGACCGTGAATTTACAGACCTTGCAGGCAGCCGTGTCACCGGAAAGGCAATGGACAACAGGGTTGGAGTTGCAGTTCTCATTGAGACCCTTAAAAAGAGTAATTCACCACATACCATCTATGGTGTCTTTACAGTACAGGAGGAGCTTGGCCTTAAAGGTGCAAAGGTCAGTGCATTTGCACTTAAACCGGACTGCGCCATTGCAACGGATGTAACAATACCGGGTGATCATCCGGGCATGACAACGAAGGATGCAACTGTGGAGATGGGCAAAGGTCCTGTCCTTGTTCTCGCAAGTGCCTCCGGCAGAGGACTTATGGCAGACTGGAGAGTATCAGACTGGCTTAGAAAGACAGCTGAGGAGAACGAAATTCCGTACCAGCTTGAAGTCGGAGACGGCGGAAACACCGATGCAACCATTATCCACCTGGTCAGGGACGGGATACCAAGCATTCCGTTCTCAGTTCCGGCAAGGTACATCCACTCACCAGTTGAGGTCGTTGATATGAAGGACGTTGAAGCTTCAGTAGAGCTGCTTGTAAAAGCCCTTAAGACAAAACCTGACCTCACCTGGGACTGAACGAAAGGATAACTGTGGGACAATTACCACACAAAAACAGAACAGAAATCAGATAACAGACAGAAAAATCAAACCCTTTTTTTCACAGCATATTTATCCGGATAATTTCTCCGGAGGAGAACACTCCCGAATCTACCGGTAATTCCGGTCAAAAGTTAAATACCATCAGGACAATTAACAGATTACTATGAAAAAATGGACAGCCATTCCGGTAATACTTATAGCAGTCGGGATTGCTCTCTGTGCCGGATGCACAGGCACAGACAGCAGCAGTGCAACACCGGCAGCAACGGCTCAGACTACGGCAGCTGCAGCGACTATGACAGCAGAACCAACAATGAATTCGGATCTGATTCCGGGACCGACCAATCTGCCGGAGGATAAATATCAGGTGGGAGTGGGTGTTGATAAAGACGCAGTCTATGGCACAATCTCTGTGGAGTTCAGGGGAGGTATGGGCCAGAACTTTGTGAACAGCATTATGGTGGACTGCTACTATGCTGAAGGCGGCCATGAGACAAAGGAGCTTAGTGCTGACAGAGTAGGAGATACAGTAACATTTGACGGAGGCCAGAAAACCCAGGACAGAATTAAAGTGACAGTCACATATGACGGATCAATTGGATCATATGTCATCTATGACAGCCTTATTCCACATAAAGAGATAATCCCGATGACAAAGTAAGATAAAGCAGTCCGGAAATTCCGGCAAACTCAAACATTTTTTAAACAAAAAAATAAAAAGAAATCAGAGGCAGTCATATATCAGGTGCAGTCATCATACCTTATTCTCTGCAATAATATTCCGGATATAACGGACGAACTCATCAAACTGCTGCTCATCAGCACTGCCCTTTGCAAACTCAACTGCCGAGCAGCCGTCAAGCAGATTCCTGACATGACTGACATCACCGGAATAACTGCCGATGCGACCAATTATCTCAAAAAGCTCCTCATTTGTAACCTCGCTGCCGTCATAACAGTGGTGTGAGAGATATACCCTCAGGGCCTGCCCGGCCTTTCCGTATGCAGGGACATAATCACCCTCCGCAAAAGCAGATTCAGCTTCATCAAGCAAATTTAAGGCATATTTCCGGCAATCAAAAGAAGCCTTCCCAACATCTGCCATAACGTTTTCATCCCCGGCATCACCACTATTTCCGGAGAAGTACTTCTTGTAGGCAAACCATCCGGAAACAGCCAGAACTGCAATAATAAGTATAATCAAAACCGGAAACAGCCATGAATAGTCATCATCACGGATAAGCTCAACCTCATTGACCACCTCAAGATCAGGACTCAGTTTTGCCGTAATCTTTGGATAATTTCCGGCATTTCCATCTGCTGAACCATCCGGATCATTCAGACCTTTCAGACTGTCCGGATCATCCACATCATTTACATCCCCAAAAGAAGCAAATACCTGTTCAAATGAAGCTTCATCCTTCGTGTAATTAACCGCGGCTGATATTGAAGCAAAGCCTTCCTTTTGCAGTGTACCACAATAACTCCTGTAGGTCTCATTATTCAGAAGGCTCTCAGGTATAAGATTTTCCTGTTCTTCCGGGTCAAAACTTTCCAGAACAGACTTAACTTCACCATCACTCATCTCACCCGAAAGTGTAACCAAATCTCCGGCAGAATTCTTATATTCACGTGTAAACGAGCCGTCACTCATACTCTGCGGGTTTACTGATTCAGAGGTCATCTCATAACCCTCTTCAGATAATTTCTCTTCAGTACTGCCGAGCAGTTCATCCCCGGAAATAGCCTCAGAGAGAGCACTCTTCTCTTCAGCATTCTCCTCAGCCATCTTCTCCATCTGCCGCTTTAAGGATTCTGAGTTATAGGACTGCTGTGAATTCTGCAATGCCTGCTGAGCGGAGGACGGCTGCTGTGCCTGACTGCCCATCATCTGGTTAATCAGGTTCTGCTGCTGTTGCATCTGACTTGCCATCTGCTGAGAGGCAGATGAACTCTGCTGGTTTGAAGAAGAAGACTGCGATTCAGTACTTGTCTGAGGATTCTCCTGGTTCTTTCCGGACGTATCGTCAGTGAAGTGAACAGTGAGGGTTCCAAGAGTTACAACTTTTGAATCACTGCCGTCAGAATACTGAAAAGATAAATCAACATCAATATCCTTTTTACTGTCTGAATACAACCCATTCAGCGTAAAATCACCTGAACCGGCAGGAACAGTCATCGGAGTGCTCTGTGTATTTGAACTGGAATATGAAAAACCTCCGGATGATACACCTTCAGTAATCTTATACGAGAGCTGACCGGATACAGCATTTCCAAGATCATTGTGGTACCCTATAGCTATCTCAGCCTCAGTTCCTGTACTGAAATAGTAATCCTTCCGGTCAGTCTGAAAAGTTATGTCATCCGCAAGTACGGGCGCAGCTAAAAGGGAGAGTAGGAGCAGGAATACAAAATATCCATATCTCCTGCACTTCCGGGTATTGTCCGGTTCCCTGAAATTTCCGGATTTTTCAGATCTGTTCCATACTCCGAATCTCTGAATATCGGTTTTCACTGGATGATACGCCCCCTTCCGTATCTCATGTAAACCTCTCCCAAGAGGAGAATCATCGAAGCGATATAGAATACAAAGGCTATGCCTGTATCCTCCTTCTCCCGCTTAATCTCTGAATTCAGGCTGGAATATATATCCGAAAGTGTCCGGTCATCCACTGATTTGAAATATTTTCCGCCGGTTGAATCAGCAATCTCCTGTAATGTTGCCTCATCAAGTTCGGCATACTGCGGATTGCCAAACCAGTCATATCCTAAGACAACCGGCTGATTAGATCCCATTCCAATTGTAAAAACCTGAATATTGCTCTCTTTTGCATAAGCTTCAGCCTCCTGCGGGGATATTACACCGGCGTTATTTACACCGTCAGATAAGAGAATTACAACCTTTTTCCGGTTCGGAATCGAGTCTGCCATATTTATGCCAAGTGCAAGGCCGTCACCTATCGCAGTGGCGCCATCCTTTGCCATAATATCATGCAGATTATCAGTCACCTTATCCTTATCCGGTGTCAGGTAACTCGCAGTCGATGCTCCGGATTCAAAGACCACAATGCCGGCGTAGTCCTTTGGATCGAGATTATTAATCAGCTTTTCAGCCGCATTTTTGGAGGCTTCAAGCCGGTTCGGGGAATAATCAGTCGCCTGCATACTTCCGGAATTGTCCATCACAAGGACAACGCTTACGCCCTCCTTAGTCTGCTCAAGCGGGATATGCGGATCAGCAAGCCCTATAAATATGCAGCCTATTGCTGCAAGGATCAGAATTACAAGAATTTTTGGTTTCTTTGACTTAGATACATCTCCAAGAGTGCTCTTTAAAAAACTCACCCTTGAAAAGACCATAGCCTCCTGCTTTCTCTTCTTCGCCGAACTCTCAATATAATACCAGCATACCGGAAGAATCAGAAGGCCAAGTAACCATTCCGGGCTGTAAAAACCTGCCATATATCACACCCTCCTCTTAATTTCACCTGAGAAAAATTTCTTTAAGACCATATCATACCCGTCGGTCGTTTTAAGGTCCACGCAACCGATTCTGCACTTTTTAAAAGAGTCCAGAACCTTCTCATCCGCTTCCCTGACCGATTCCTCAAACCTCTGCCGCACAGATTCGTCTGAAGTGTCAATGAGTATCTGCTCGCCGGTTTCAGGATCTTCCAGTTCAATAAGACCGACATCAGGGAGCTCAGACTCCCTTGGATCTGTGAGCCTTATGGCGATAACCTCATGGCGGCCGTTCATTATCTTAAGCGGTTTCTGATAGCCTTCTGCATAAAAGTCAGATATAAGAATTACCGAGCTTCTTCTCTTAACCGCTTTTGATAAAAAGGATATAACCGGAGATATATCAGTCGCCTTAGATTCCGGGGAAAAATTAATCATTGTATTAAGAATCCGTATGAGATGTTTTCGCCCCCGCCCTGCCGGAATGAACTTCTCCACCCTGTCGGTGAATATGCAGAGGCCCACCCTGTCATTGTTTTTTATCGCCGCAAATCCAATAGAGGCTGAGATCTCAATCATACGATCAAATTTCGGGACAACTGATCCAAAACTCCCTGAACCTGAGTAGTCAGGCACAAGGTAGAAGGTCTGATCTCTCTCCTCAGTGAACTCCTTGATATACGGATGATTGAGCCTTGCAGTGACATTCCAGTCAATAGCCCGGACATCATCTCCGGCTACATACTCCCTGATATCGGTGAATTCAATACCCTGGCCCTTAAACACGGATCTGTGCTGGCCGGACTGAAGACCCTCCACATATATTTTTGTATATATCTCCACATCTGAGATCTTCTTTATCAGATCCCTGACATCCCTCTTTTGGGCCGCGCCCTCTGATACGGCCTCTCTCTTCCGCCCTGAAAATCTAACATTCATACATCCCAGACCTCCCCTGCAAACAGACAATCACAGAAATATTCATGGCACAGGTACAGACTGAAGAATCTTCTCAATCAGGGCATCAGTTGTGACACCTTCGGCTTCGGCCTCATATGTCAGAATAATTCTGTGCCTCAGCACATCAGCGGCTATTGACTTTACATCCTGGGGAGTGACATAACCCCGCCCTTTCAGCAGAGCATACGCCTTTGCGCCCATTACAAGGTAGATGGATGCCCTGGGGGATGCACCACATGAGATATAATTTCCGGCGTTAAGCCCGTATTTGTCAGGATTTCTGGTAGCGTCAACAAGAGTGGCACAGTACTTCTTTATCTCAGACTCAGCATATATCTCCTTTACAAACTTCTGGATCTCAATGACCTTCTCAGCCGGAATTACCCTCTCAGGCTTTGAGGCAAAACCTTCGGTAAACCTGTCAAGAATAACAACCTCATCGGAGAGTGACGGATAGGTCATCATAACCTTGAACATGAACCTGTCAACCTGCGCCTCCGGAAGAGGGTATGTCCCTTCAGACTCAAGCGGATTTTCGGTTGCGAGAACAAAAAAAGGGCTATTAAGCGGGAATGTATTGCCCTGAATAGTAACCTGATACTCCTGCATGGCTTCAAGGAGAGCAGACTGAACCTTCGGTGGCGCACGGTTAATCTCATCTGCAAGTATGAAACTGGCAAATACCGGCCCTTTTACGGTGCTGAACTTACCGTCATGGTGATTGTAAATTCTTGTCCCGACAATATCTGAGGGCAGCAGATCGGGTGTGAACTGAATCCTTGAAAAATCGGCATCAATGCACTCCGATAACGTCTTTATGGTGAGCGTCTTTGCAATGCCGGGCACACCTTCCAAAAGCACATGCCCGCCTGCTGAGAGGGCAATAAGAAGCCTTTCAACAACACCGTCCTGCCCGACAATGACTCTTTTCACCTCTCTTTTCACATTGTTGAGAAGATCAGAATATTCTGCGGCTCTACGGTTCAGCTCTTCAATTTCAGCGTCCATATTGGTATCTCCTAAAAATCAGTAATGACTGAAAGTCAAATCTGCAAACTCACTTATTTAAAGAAAAATTATATAAATGATCCGGATGCAGGAGGTTAAATTATAGATATTTATGGGCAACTTCCGGCTGAATGAAATTCTGCCTGACAGGAGGCATAGTCAAACCACAGATCAGACTTGGGATAATAATTTATCAGGAGAGCCGGATTTTTCAGAGGTTTAAGCAACAGCTATTTTAGCTATCATTGACAATTATTATGAGTATTTTTGTGATACAAAAGTGCATTTATCAGCGAGAGTTGCCGAGTGGTCAAAGGCGCTGGATTTAGGGTCCAGTCTTTAGTAGTTCGCAGGTTCGACTCCTGTCTCTCGCATATCTTCTTTTAAGTTGCTTTTTAATTCAGCTGATTCGGGAAAAACAGATTTTTATCCGGGATTCCGGATATAACTCTTTGTCTGATCTGTGCTATCAATAAAGCTTCCAGACCGGATTTCCATACACATTGCCAAGATTTGCCTGAAGATATGCCCTGTCAGTACGCAGTTCTTCCGGAACCTCATATATCAGGAATCCCTCACTTTTAGCATATCTTCCCAATATACCACCAACATAGTCATCATCAAGAATCTCAGGCTTTGTAACCCTCTCAACTGCATCCTCTCTCTCCTCAGTTGATGAGTACGGGACTCCTTCAAACCAGACAATGAGATTTCCAGCCGGAGGCGCACCAAGCTCCCTCTTTGTTCCGTTGTGCTTAACCCACAGTTCTACAAAGAGAAACTGATTGCCCTCTTTTGGCTCAAACTCCCAGTCATACCCGTGTGCTGTTGAATGGTACCAGTATGACTCATCTGTAAATGCATTATATACAGACATTACCCGGCCATCCTCCTCATCACCATAAGAATATTTCTCCTTTAACTCCATAGCGTCCGGGAACTGATCAACAGGCTGCGGTGCCTCAGTCACCTGCGGTGTCGGTGTGGCTGTCGGCATGGTAATCTTAACCGGGGTAGGCGCCTCTGTTGCAGGCGTATTATCCTCAATAGTATCCATACTCACGCATCCGGCTGAAAAAAGCAGAACCAGTGCGGCCAGAAAGACAATAAATTTCATAGTTCTCTTTCTTAACTTACAGGATATAAATATAGCACAAATCCGAATATATGAGAGCCACATTCATCACAGACAGTACTTCAGAAACCAAAATAATTACCTTTCAGGTGAGAATTATTCACCAGAATATTTAACATATAATTATAATCACTCAAATTTCTCCTTATCTACGCCCATAAGGGTAACAATCCATTTTGTATCTTTATTGGCCTCCAGAAGTGCAATTAATATGACCGTAAACGGCACTGAGAGCAGAAGGCCGATAGGGCCAAGCACCCATGACCACAGTACAAGGGTCAGGATTACAATCAGTCCGGGCATATTGAAACTGTCAGCAGCAAATTTTGAGAATACAAAATTTTCAACGACTGCATTTATGACGCAGATGCCGGCAGCGACTATCACAACACCCCATAATCCAAGCTGAAGCCATGCGAGAAAAATTGCAGGGATGGCCACAATCATCAGCCCGATATATGGAATGTAACTGAGAAGAACGGTCATCACGCCCCAGAATATCGCAAGATCAATTCCAAGGGCATAGAGCATTCCACCAAAAGAGACCCCCAAAACAACATTTGTCTTGGTCTTTACAACAAGCCAGGTGATCATATTGTGGATAATACTCTTTACACTCTCAATTTTTCCGGAATTTTCACCATAGATTCTGTTGATCCTTGCTGGCATCTTAGGGACATCCAAAAGCCCGAAAGTTGTTATGACAACGATAAAAAAGGCATTCATAGCAAGCTGTGAACCGCCGGATACAACCCCTATCATAATCCGGGAGATTGCATCCCAGTCAGGTTTAATATATGACAGAAGCAGATCAGCATCAACACCAAAACTTCCAAGAAGAGCTATAAGACCGGAGAGTCTCTCCTGAAACAGACCCTCATATTTGGGCATATTTACCAGAAGCATCTCAAAAGACTGATAAATCAGGAATATAAATCCGGCAATAATCAGAAGATATAATGCAATTATCAGGACTACCGATGAGACATCACTAAAACCCCTTCTCTTCAGGGCCTGAAGCAGGGGCACACCAAGAAGAATAAGGATGAGTGAGATCAGTACCATATTTACAATATATGCAGCTTCTTTCATTGCGAGAAGAATGATAAAGACCAGCGCCACTGAGAGAAGGGTGTATAACAGGGCAGAATTTTGAGTGTTTTCAGACATAATGACATTTCCGGAGATTTTGTAGAGATTATGAAATAACTGAACCCCTCGGTGCAGTTTATTTTAATTGTTGGTAACTGCCAATAACCGGAAATTATAAATCTCAGATAATTTAGTCTATCCAGTTAAAAACCGGAAAAAGAACTGATACACTTATTCCGGATTCCGGCAGGTTTGGTTTATACTCTATTTGAGAGAATATATTACTATTCCCCTTTCATGCCCGGAGAGTACCACAAAAACTGGTTATTACAGGACAGTCAATAACTAAACTGTGGATAAAGAAGAGATCATACGGTTTTACGACTATGTTGCAGAGAAAGAGTACAGCAACTGGGAGGCAGGAGACATACTGCTGCCCGTAACAGAGGAATTTATGAAAATTCTCCCGGACAATCCTGAAATTCTGGACTTAGGATGCGGACTGGGGCATGAAGCGGCAATGTTTGCCGGATCAGGTGCAAAAGTCACAGGCATTGATTTCAGCCGGAGATCTATTGAGACTGCCAGGGAGAAAGTTCCGGAATGCAGATTCATTGAAGCTGATTTTACAGACAATCCGGGAATAACAGGCAAATATGACGGCATATTCTCATCCGGATCACTGATTCACATTCCGCCTGAAGACTTTGAAAAGGTAATCTTCAGACTGGCAGAAAACCTGAAAGAAGGCGGATATTTCCTGATAATCTATCAGGAGGGAGAGGAGAAGTACACTTCCCATATGGAGATCAAAGGTGAAGAGACGGAGAGGATAATTTACAGGTACAGACGCACAGTTATCCGTAAGTCATTTGAAGACGCAGGGTTTTCATTTGAGAAGGATATCAGACTTCCGGCAGGGCTGATTATTACCAACTGGTGCGGCCTTATCTTCAGAAAAAGGTGAACCGGAATTTCACTCAGGTATATCACCATAACCGGAAAATCATAATATCTCCGGTGCAGACATTATTCTGACAATTCATACACATGCTGATAATATATCATATCTTCTCCGGAATACTGCTCGGCCTTATATGTGCCTGCATATTCAAAGAGAAAAAAGCTATCATATTCTGCACGTTAGGCAGCATACTGCCTGATCTGGCAGACAAACCGATGGGCCATATATTCCTTGCAGAAGAGATAGGGCATGGCAGAATTTTCTTCCATACCCTGACCTTCTTCTTCCTGATGTTCATCGCAGGCCTTGTCATCTGCAGAATATACTCAGACAGAACAGTTCTCTATATCTCTGCCGGCATGCTGCTCCATCAGCTGGCAGACTCAATGTTTTATAACCTTCAGGACTGGCTGTGGCCCTTACTTGGAAATTTCTCAAAGGGGAGTTATGAACCGGCAGCATACTTCATGCAGATGATTATTAAGGAACTATCGTCAGTCACAGAATGGACATTTTTTATTCTGTCCCTTCTTCTTCTGCTCTCAGCAGGCTACCTGAGGGCATTTGCAGGGGAGAGATACAGATTCCGGCTGAAAACCACAGGATATATGGCCTTTACCGGATTTATGATCATAACCATAATATTGGCTGCCGGATCTGGCAGCATTTTAGTCTATAATCCGGACGGGATATTCTACGCCGCAGTTACGTTATTTGCAGCCGGAATATTTCTTGTACTGGCAGGAGATAAGACAGAAGAAGTTATCCGGAAATAATGGATGCCGGGGTACGCTTTCCGGCATTAAGAAGAGAATGCCGCAGCCACCAAACTCAGAGATGATCATAATTAGCTGCATACAGTTACAAAACCGGATCAGACTAACCCGCAGATGATCAGAAAACCGGATCATAATTATATCCTTTCAGGACAAATTCCGGGATACAACATGCCTAAAAATAGAAAGCCTGAGATGACAGAAAAATGCCGGAGAAGAACAGCCATCTCTCTTCTGCTCTTAGCCGGAGTGATATTGCTTCTGTTATCTGCCGGATGTACTGGAAGGGAGAATGCCGAAGAATATGTGGAAAAAATAGAGATCTCTTCGGAAAACACCTGCTGGTCACCGATAATGTCGTCCATTGTGGGAATTGATATTACACCACATTATTCAGGAGATGCCGGTGACATACAATACCACTGGCATGCTTCAGAAGGAGCATTTCTCCTCTGGAATAAGCCGGATTACAGAGTCATAAATCTTGGAAATAACACAATCACCGGTGAAGAGACATTATGGTGGAGTTATACTGAGAGAGATTCCAATACAGGAAATACGGATAATTCCGGAGATGAGAAGATCACAATATCAATAGAAGCGGTTTCAGCAGATTCCGGAGTCACTCCCGTGAAAGGTGAATACCTTATTGAAAGGGAGAATTTAACATTCTGCCTGAAAAATCCCTGATAACTGAGATTTAAGTTCTCAGAGATGCACGAGCTGTATCATCCGGATAAAAAAAGAAATTACCCATGAAGAACTCAGCTTCATGGTCATGACTTTCAGGTAGCATCAGCAACTATTACGCCATAACTGTAAGGTTCTGTGATGTCGAGCCATCCGGACGCAGAATCCTGCGGAAGCTCAGCACCAATATTATCAGCAGTGGCTTCATTAACGGTAATAGATCTCGTCTTATACGGCATACCTGAGGCATATACATCCCCAAGAGTAAGAGGTTTAAATCCGGAACTTACATCACCTGTATTATAGGCAAAGAAGGTGGCCCGGAGAATCTGAAGGGGCTCAGGTTCATCAGGCTTCTCGCCCTGAGAAAAAGTGATTCTTTCTGTTGAATCAACTTCAAGATTTAACTTCAGCTTGCCGGCAGCTACATCTTCCGAAGATGTCAGCGTGAATGTAAGATCATCCGTTCCGGAATCCGGCAGGATTATAACCATAACATCCTCATCTCCGGAAATATCAGTCTCAGCCTGAATTCCGGAAGAATCAGCCAGAGTAACCTCCACGGCCGGCATAATTACCGTTGAAACCGGAGTGGGCGCAGTTGTAATGACCTCAGAACCGGTTTCGCCTGAAGAACTGCCGGCACCTGAAACCGAACGGGTTCTGTCAAGATACCAGTAATAGCCGTCTGCATCAGTGATTGTCTCTCCGTCATCCAGTACCTCAAAACTGGCCTCATTATCAACCGCCTGAGGCTTAAGATCACCCTCAGTCATATAGATAATTCCTGACCGGACAAGATATCTCCCGTAAAAGACTACCTCTTCGCCCTCAACGACTTCCCACTTACCATCCGGATAAAAGATAATACCACCTATATCCGGCCCTGCTCCTCCTAAATAATAGTACCCTGAAAATTCAGTATCCTGAGCCTGATCCTGTGTAAACAGAGGCGGAGGATTGCTTACCATTCCAAAGCATCCCGCAGAAATTCCGGACAGGAAGAGCATAATCACCAGAAGAGACGGAATAATAAGCCCTCCTAAAGTTCTGAGATTACACGCCCCAAAAAAATTAAAAAAGTTCATAGCCATCATACCCATTAAAACTGCGGTTGTGATGCCATAGGATTGGTAAAATCATAATCTGAATAGTAGTACCTGTTACCATAGAGAAGAAGATCCAGAGCGCCCAGAAGAATTACCATAACAATCCATAATGCAAAGAATATGACATAATTCATAACTGAAGGAGCAATAAACTCTTTCTCACCGGAATTAATCATCTTTGAGAGCTTATAGGCATCATAGGTAGCCCAGAGCATAGGAATTATCATAAACATTCCTAAAAAGTACCCAATAACCAGAGTTCCGGCAATGAAGAGCAGACCTCTCTTCTGCTCACCCGCATAAGTCTGACCAAGTCCGGGGAAGAAAAAAGAAGCGACAGCTGCAATCAGCGGATTTCTGAGGTCTCCACCAGGAGAAACCCCTGCAGCCTGTGGAGGTGCATTAACCACAGGAGGCGCTTCATACACCTTCTGAGGTACAGATTCATACGCCTTTGGAGTTTCTGCCACATAAATGACTTTCTCTACTCTTTCCGGAGATGACGGAGTAACAGCTCCGGAATTATCATTAGCAATACCTGAAACACCTGACTCAACCTTCATCCCACAGTTTTTACAGAATTTAGCACCTTCGCTAATCTCTGCACCGCAATGTTCACAAAATGCCATAACAAATCAACCTTCCCAACCAATTTAAGGTAAAATTCCTATGAACACCATTTAATTTAATGGTTTGGGCAATTTCAGAGATAATTTATTTCTTTCCCATGCATCCAAAGATGACAACAGTGATCCGGGTAAACTACGCCGCGCTCACTCATGTTACCTCCTGCGAGTCAGAACCGTTATTGTCTGCCAAATCCGAAGATCAGAGAAATAATCAGAGATTACAGATGTAATGATAATTATTGCAGCGTCAATCTTAACTCCGGGATTTAAATATCCTATGACCTTCATTTATCCACAAAAAACAATAAGGATAAATAAACAGATCATTATTATTACTGAAACAGAGAATAAGTTATTAGATCAGAGAGTTCATTAATTTGAATCCTGGAAATTCAGCGGAGAAATAAATGAAATCAAGAGATGATTCTGAGATTTATGGTGAAGGCACTCTTTTTGCAGGCAATACAGGAAATATAATCTCAGTCTCCGAATCATTCTGTAAATTAACAGGTTACAGGCCTGAAGAACTGTCAGATAAAAATATCTCATATTTTATTACCCGGATTTCCGGCATTGAGAATTTTTTTAACTTCAAATATGACAATTCTCCTGATAAAAAGAGAGCGGATGTATTATTCCGGAAAAAAGACAGCTCAGAGATCTGGCTCAGAACAAATGCATGCAGAAAATCTGAAGACTGCATCAGATACAGAGCCACGGAGATTACAGATCTTAAAGAAAAAAAAGAAGATCTGCAAAATTCCAAAAATATCCTTGAAACCATCTTTAATAATGTCCCCTGCGGAATGGTCATAATCGGTGATGACTACAGAATCTTCAGTGTCAATGACAAAACATGTGAAATCACAGGCTACTCTTCTGAAGAACTGACAGGAGAACTCTGCGATATAATCTGCCCGAAGGGAAAACAATCAAAGGAATGCCCCATATGGGAGAAGAAGCAGAAATGTTTTGATGGTATGGAAACTGCTGTAAAATGCAAAGGAGGATACAGGAATCCGGTTTTAAAGAATGCAGAACTGGTAAATCTGGGCGGCAGAAATTATATCCTTGAGATCTTTCAGGATTTGTCAGTGCTGAAAGCTGCGGAGAACAGGTTAAAGGAGAGCGAGATCAGATACAGAGAACTTGTAAATAACAGCCCTACAGGGATTCTTCTGATTGACAGGGACGGAAATATTATTGATATGAATCATGCCGCTGTGAAAATTTATGGTTCTCCCTCTTCTGAAGAGACAAAAAAGAGGATAAATATATATAATCATCCACAGCTTGGACAATCCGCTGAAAAACTCAGAGAATGCCTCAGAGAAGACAAATTAATATCATATGAAGAATATTACTCCTCAATATGGGGCAAAGAACTCTACCTGCGATATGATGCCTCACCAAATCACGATGAAAATGAAAATATTACAGGTATTACTGTAAATGTTCAGGATTTCACAGAGAGGAAAAAAGCCGAAGTTGAACTGAATAATAAAAATGAGATCCTGTGTGAACTGAATGAAAAGCTGACATTGACGGAAGAAGAGATGATTCAGCAGCTTTATGAGATAACTGAGATACAGAGAGCATTAACCCTTTCAAACAGGAAACTGAAGATCCTTTCGGCAATCACAAGGCATGACATATTAAACCAGATAACAGTGCTGAGAGGCTATATTGAAATTGCCAATGGATCAGAGGATAAAAATGCAGACACATATCTAAATAAAATGGACTCGGCTGCTGAGATTATTCAGAACCAGATTGAGTTCACCGGACATTATGAAGAACTGGGCATAAGTGAACCAAAATGGCAGAATATATCCGAGATTATAAGAAAACTCCGGAACAAAAAAATACCGGTGAAGAACGGATGCGGAGATCTTGAGATCTTTGCAGATTCCATGCTTGAAAAGGTATTTTACAACCTAATGGACAATTCTATCCGTTATGCCGGGGATTCACCAGAGATATCCTTAACCTGTGAGATCAATCAATCCAGTGCAAAAGTTTACTGGAGGGACAGTGGCACAGGGGTGCCCAAAAAGGAGAAAGAGAGGATATTTCAGAGAGGTATCGGTAAAAACACCGGATTCGGGCTGTTTCTCATCCGGGAAATTCTCTCGATAACAGATATTGAAATTCACGAAACAGGCATTTACGGGAAAGGAGCCTGTTTTGAGATAACTATCCCAAATGATAAATTCAGGACCTAAAATACCAAAGAGACTCCAGACAAATACGGATAAACTACCCCCAATTTTTATGCATATGATTATAATCCGGATAAAATACCACTCAGGCAGTAGATTTA
This sequence comes from Methanoplanus endosymbiosus, assembly GCF_024662215.1. Lineage (NCBI taxonomy): Archaea > Methanobacteriati > Methanobacteriota > Methanomicrobia > Methanomicrobiales > Methanomicrobiaceae > Methanoplanus > Methanoplanus endosymbiosus. Next base: position 2,710,831 of record NZ_CP096115.1, on the reverse strand, counting down.
ATCAGATAAATATGTAATTATTCCGGAGATTACAGGAACTCACCGCACATATAAGAGAGTATTGCTACGCAGGGAAGATGAAGAATCCTGCATATAATTATCTGCTTATAGGCATACAAAGATATAAAATATTAAAAACCTCCGAAATTAAATAGAATTATTTTTCTATAATAAGAATCAATCTAAGATTGCAGGTTGATTCCCCCCGCAACCTGTTTTTCTTTTGAACGTACGATATTATTCAGTGGTTTATTGCTGTTTGCAGAAGATAGTATCTGAAGATCTGTATGACTGGCAGAAATTAAGATCTACTAAAGAAGTCACTCATGAGAAATAGCTCACAGATGATGGATGAAAAATATAAGTTTTCACGGCATGGAGAACAAAAGAGAGTCTTCTCCCGACATCTGCCTTTCCCGGCCCGTTTGGTGCATATGCTGTGGCCGTAGTTCTTTATATGGTATATAGGAGGATCCGACATCTGCCTTTCCCGGCCCGTTTGGTGCATATGCAGCGATGAAGATATTCAGGCACAAAACACATAAGAAGAAATTTTACCTTGTGCCTGTTTTTCTTCTGGTACACCTGACAATATTTGCAGTAATTATTGCCGGATGTGCCTGACAGGCACAGATATAATGCACAAATTTGATGCAGAGATATAATGCAGTCTGCGCAACCGAAATTTCAGACCAGTTTTTACAGATTAATCCCAAATAATATGCAATGGCAGAGATCGGAATAATCGGAACCGGAAGCATGGGTAGCATGCTCATCCGGAGTTTTATCAGGAGCGGCATTCTGAAACCAGAAGAGATAACCGCATCAAACAGAAGTGAAGAAAAACTGCTGAGGCTCGCAGAAGAGACCGGCATAAACAGAGCAGCATCAAACCGGATAACAGCAGAAAAATCAGGGATAATATTTCTGTGCGTACTTCCGGATGACACAGAAGAAGTAATTACGGAGATAAAAGATCTTATAACAGACGAAAAAATTCTCGTATCAGTAATCTCAGATGTCACAACCGGAAAGATAACTGAATGGACCGGTAAGACAGCTCCGATAGTGAGGGTTATTCCGTCAGTCACATCACACAGATTATGCGGCATATCAGTGCTCTCATTTGACGCACTGCCTGATGATAAGGACAGACAGAAGATAATCAGACTTTTTGAAGCAATCTCAAAGCCGGTAACCGTACCGGAAGCAGAGATATCTGCCTACTCAGACATTGCAAGTTCATCACCTGCGTTCATTGCCGGAATTATGAAGGAATTTTCCGGTGCTGCTGTAAGACATTACGGGATCGATCAGAATACTGCGGATATGGTCGTAAGAGAAACATTTATCGGGACTGCAAAACTCATTGAGCATGACTACAGCACATTTGAAAGTCTGATTGCTGACGTTGCAACAGAAGGCGGCATTACCGGGGAGGGCATGAGAGTTATCAGGGAGAATGCCGGAGAATTATTCACTGCCATGTTAAAAGAGACAGACAGAAAACATAAACTTGTCTCAGATAAATTCCGGTGAAAAAATTATCAGTCCATCTTCCGGCTGACAGGATTAACCACATCCTGTTTTACAGCTGAAAAGAAAATCCGGATAACAGCCCCCACAGAGATGAAGTATGTTGTTTTTTTCGCAACAAATTATATATCAGTCATTAAAATAAGATATTTAGATGATAAATTACAGGTGAAATACATTTGAAATCACCCTTTAAAATATTAGCAGACTTCATAACAGCACGGCCAAAAATAGTGGCAGTTGCAGTCATAATCTGGTTTTTAATAGCGGCATACGGCATGTCGCTTATTTATATGAAAACCGGAGATGACACATATATTGATAAGGATACGCCAAGAGGTGTAACCCTTGAAAATTACAAGGAGATGTTCAGCTCATCGGCAATAATGCTGATCTATGAATCAGATGATGTCCTTGACCCCAAAAACCTGCAATACATGGAAAGTCTTCAGGATCAGACGGCAAATGAAGACGGGGCGAGAACTGTCGCCGGAATAACCGATATGATTAAGGCAGTAAATAATGGAGAACTGCCCTCTTCAACAGCAGAAACTGACCGGATAAAGAATATGCTTCCGGCAGAGCTTCTTGAGAAGTACCTTCCGTCAAATACAATGACAATAGCCGTTGTAAATCTCGACACCGGAATTTCGGATGATAAAGAAGAAGCACTCCTCAATAATCTCAAAACCCTGATAACAATATCTGATATGCCACCTGACATGACAGTTACAGTCAGCGGCAGCCCGGCATTCAGCCAGCAGATGGGCGAAGAGATGGGCAAGTCAACCGGGACCCTGATATTTGCGGCCATGCTGCTGATGGTTGTTGCTGTGGGAATCCTCTTTGCTCATGTAAGCTACAGGTTTTTGCCGGTAGGTGTGGTATTCACAGGACTGATAAGCACTTTTGGTGTGATGGGACTTGCAGACATTCCAATCAGTATGGTGGTGATAGCCGCATTTCCGGTGCTGATAGGAATTGGTATAGATTACGCAATCCAGTTCCATTCCCGGCTTGATGACGAGATCAAACATGGTGCTCCGGTGGAGAAGGGTGTCAGAACAACCATAGAGAATTCAGGTCCGTCTATTCTGTACGCAATGATTGCAACGTCACTTGGATTTATTGCGATGTATGTATCCCCAATTCCGATGGTCGTTGACTTTGGCCTGACCTGCCTTATCGGAGTTATATGCTGTTATCTGGCTGCCCTCGTAATGGTTCCGACATTTGGAATTCTGATAGGATACAAACCAAAAGAGAAGAAGAAAAGTTCATCAGATAAAAAAATGGAGCAGTATGACAGTTTCCTCGGAAACCTGTCCCATAATATTGCAAAAAGCCCGTTATATATTCTCCTGATACTTGGATTTATCGCAATTCTCGGCATTCAGCTTGATAATGAAGTGCCGATAAGTTTTGATGAACAGACCTTTGTCCCTCCGGATATGCCGGCTGTTGTTGATATGAAGAAGGTCACAAGGACGATGGGATCAACAGATACACTCACCGCCATGGTGAGAGGTGATGATGTATTAAATCCCGATGTGATAGAATGGATTGATGATTTTGGGGAGTATGAGATCAGTTCAAGAAATGAGATAACAGGGGTTACAAGTATTGCAACCCTGGTGAAGAAGTACAATGGCGGCACAATTCCGGAAAGTGAGGCTGAGATCATTGAAATTGTCAGCTCAATTCCTGAATCTGAGAAAGAGCCGTATATCAACGGTCATATGACGACAGTACTCCAGTTCAGTATGCTGGATCTCGAACCTGACATAGCAGAGTCCCTCATCAACAATGTCAAACGGGATCTAACATGGAATTACCCTCCGCCGGGCATTGATGCGGTACTTACCGGATCTACGGAGATGAGTGTATCCCTCATAAAATCAATAAATGACGGCAAGGCACAGATGACATATCTCGGATTCTTCCTGATATTTGTCTGGCTTATATTCATATACCGCAGAGTAACAGCCATCACCCCGATAATTCCAATCATTATGATTGTCGGGTGGAATGGTGCAATCATGTACGGACTTGGCATCGACTACACCCCGATGACGGCAGTGTTAGGCTCAATGACGATAGGAATCGCCTCGGAATATACCATACTGATAATGGAGAGATATACGGAAGAGAGAAAGAACGGAAAGGAAAAACTTGAGGCTATACGCATAGGTGTACAAAAGATTGGCAGTGCAATTACAGTCTCCGGAATGACAACAGTATTTGGATTTTCAGCCCTCCTGCTCTCAGGCTTTAATATCATCAAAAATTTCGGGATGGTCACTGTAATTACGGTTGGATTCTCCCTGATAGGAGCAATTGTGGTTATGCCTGCCGTTCTTTCAATAATGGGCAGATTTGAGAAGCCATATACAGACGATGAAATACTATAAGATTATTACATCCAATATCAGATACTTTTTTTCCGGAAGATCATAACAGAATAATTTTCAGTTCATAAAGATAAATTCAGTTACATAAGAAAATTCATCCAAAAAATTAATGATAAATTTTTCTCCTTTAAAGTATAAATTTATAACATAGGTGATATTTTGGACTATAAGGACTATGGCAGGCGTGAGGAAACCCTTATCCAGGCGACAGGTGCACTGAACTCAAGGCTGTACCAGGTCAGCGTCACAAATATGAGAATAGCTTTTGTGCCACAGGATTCAACCGGAATTTCGCCCTTTTCATATTATCCGGACAATATTCTGGGCTATAAGTTATATGAAGATCCCTACGGCCATCCGGGAGTTGAACTTGAAATTCTCTTCTCTAACGGCATATCTGATATAGTACATATCTCATTTATGGAGAAGAAAGAGAGAGATGAGATATTCTACGCAGTCAAAGCCACACTTGAGGGAATGCCGGAGAAATTTGTGGAGGTTATGCACAATGCACAGAAGATGGCAGAGAAGAAGGAGAGTAAGAAGGCAGCCACAGGAAAATATTCAGATGAGACTTATGGAAATGCCAGACCTGAAGATATAGATTCAAAATACAGGCATGATACAGGAGTCTCATTTCCGGAGAAGATTAAAGGATTTCTTCTGCATCCTGCTGACACATTTTACAGGGCCTCGACAGATTCATTCAGCGATGCCTTTATATTTGCACTTGTAATGCTTGGACTCTCTGCTGTAATTAACATTATTGTGCTTATATTTATCGGAGGAAGTATTGCTCCCGATGGATCAGTTTATGCTGCACTGAAGAGCATGCCTGCCGGAGATAATCTCCTGCTAATCATCGAATTTTTTGTTCTGATGCTGATCCTGCTGCTGATATACGGCCTGCTTGTATTTGTATTCTCTAAAATACTCGGCACTGACTTACTGGCCGATGAGTCATATGTGACGACATTTTATTCAGCAACGCCCTTTGGAACAGTCGGTTTAATACCGGTATTTGGTCTGCTGATAGCGCCGATATGGATGATTTTTCTGCAGTTTACAGGATACAGTGAAGGGCATGGATGCGACTCTGCAAAATCGGCAGTCTGTGCCATCATTCCTGCGGTGATAATGGCCCTGGTAATTTATTATATTATATTCTCCGGAGAGGTGGCATTCATATGAAAATAAACAGAATATTATCAGTCTGCCTTCTGGCAGCACTGATGCTTTTATTCCTTGTGGTTCCCGCAAGTGCAGATGCTGATCCAAATTTTGACTGGGACATATACAGAGTTGATACCTCAGAGTGGCTGAGCTATCCTGATTATGCAAAGTACAGCGGGATTGTCTATGAGGTCCGTTTCTATGATATGAGTTCAGGAGCGATTAAGGGCTACAACTGGGAATTTGGCGAGGATGACTGGTGGGGATCAACTGAGGAAAATCCCATAAAAGTATTCACAGAAGACGAGGCAGAAGACGAGGCTTATTCAATAGAGGTCAAACTCACTGTAACAGACAGTTCTGGCATTCCTTATTTTATCACCAAGCAGGTTTATCTGGAAGAGGGCGGATTTAACTTAAAGAAGATATATGAACTGACTCCGGAACCAACAGCAGCGCCAACACCATTACCCACTGCCGCACCAACGCCGGTGCCAACACAAATTCCAACACCGACACCTGAACCTACACCAGCAGCGTCCCACGTGATTGAGCTTCCCGGAATTTCAGGTGAACTGAATAAGCTTCAGACATTATCTACAGATTATATAGGGCTCATAAAAGAGATCTTCAGAAAAATAGGGATTGTGAAGGATTAATCCCGGACACCGTCTGTTTAAGGAACTTCCACAGACAGACTCACATAAAAATATCCAGATATATATTTTCCAGGACAGAGTTGAGATCGTCACACCCGGAGGTCTTCCCGCCGGAATGCGTGAGGAAGATCTTGGTGTCAAAAGTGTACCCCGAAATCCGCTTCTGTTTGGAATATTCCAGCGGATGAACCTTGTAGAGCAGATAGGGAGCGGAATCCGAAGAATACGCTGGATGTGCAGAGATTATGGAGTTGCAGAACCTGATATTGAAGTATCCGGGTCGTGGGTTACAGTTACATTCAGACGTCCGGTTCTCTCAGGTGAACAAAAATCTGAGTCGGGGCAGAGTCAGGGCAGAGTCAGGGCAGAGTCGGGGCAGAGTCAAAACAGAGCCGCAACCGGAATTAATGGAAGATCATATACTCAGAATGCTTTATGATGGTCCAATGTCAAAATCACTGATATCAAAAAGACTGGGAAAGAAAACTGTAACAGGCCAGATCAACAGAGTTATCCGCCAGATGCTGGCCGATAAATATATCGAATATACAGTGCCGGAAAAACCCAAAAGCAGAATTCAGCAGTACAGGCTCACAAAAGAGGGAAAAGAGAAACTGGACAGACAAACTCCGGAAAAATAGCTAAAGAGATCTATTTTACCGTCAGTGTGCACCTGCACCGCCCGATTAACAGTGACATCATAAAAGCCAGAAGTCCTACAATCACAAACGATACAAGATAACTGTACTCAGCTATAATTCCGGCGAAGAACGGCAGAAAAGTCATTCCTGCATATGATGAGACCGTAAGCAGACCAATAACCGTCCCCTGCCTGTATCCGGTCTCTGCAAGAAACTCCATCTGTCCAACCATAATAAACCCTGCAATCAGACCAATCATTGAAAATACAGAAAATATCGCAATAAGAGAGACTTCCGGTACGAAATATCCGGCTATAACCAGAAAACCCATCATAACCGAGCCGGCTCTGATCACAGGCACAGGCTTTAGATCAAGCTTTGGTGCAATCACCGATGAAACAATAGTTGAGAAGTTCATAATCCCGATCTGAAAGCTGAGCATAAGGGGTGCTTCATCGGTAAACTCCGGATAAAGGGCTGTAACAACACCCGTTGCACCAACAAGAATGAGAGCCGACAGATACAGCCATTTGTAATCCGCAAGAATGGCCATGATATCCGCAGGCGGGGCAGTGCTCTCAGTGACATCCTCCCTTGCATACAGATGAATAAGCAGTGGAATAACAGTTAAAACCGTAAAAACCGCCACACCGCCTGTTGCACCAAAGTATGGATCAAGCGCACCGGCAAAGACGAGGCCACTCAGAAGACCAAGATTAAGAGCCGCAATGATATATCCGGCAAGCTTCTTGTGATCCTCCTGTTCATTGACCCATGACATGGCACATACGACAAACATCCCTGCACCAATACCCTCAATAAACCGGAATATAACCACAGGAAGAGCCACAGGGACAAAATAAATAAGGAGACCTGAAATTATCGTCATAATCAGACCGGCCCTTATCAGCGGAATTTTGCCAATACGGTCAGATAAAGTTCCGGCAGGAAAAACTGTCAGAAATGCCCCGAAGAAATAGGCAGAAAATATTGCGCCCTGAATCCCGGGGGATTCATCTGCAAAAAACGGCAGAACAGGAACAACAGCGTTTGAAAGTGCCATTACGGCAACCATTCCCAGAAGTATTGATATTCTCTCCTTCATAAACAGAGCACCAAAATCCGGTTTCCGGAAAAGTCAGGGATATGAAAACTCCGGACAGGATTTAACAGTTAATTATTGCCGGACAATTAATTAAATCCACCCATACTAATTTTACAGACTGCTGAAGTATGAGAATATTATATCTTACCAGACCCCACAACATCATAACAACACCGGATAAAAGAGAACAAAAAAACATGAAAATAAAAAATAAAAAATTCCGGGTGAGAACACCAGAAATCAAACAAAAAATTATAATATAAATATTATTATCTCAGACCATCCTGTAGGTCTCAAGATTTCTCGGTGCGTGGGTCTCGATCTTATACCGCTTGTAAATAGAGCTTGCAAGATCAATTGCACTCTTCTCATCACCGTGAATAGTAAATATTTTCTCAGGCCGCGGGTTTAAGTGGTTCACATAAGCCATCAGCTGCTTTCTGTCCGAATGACCGGAGAAACCGTCAACCGTCCTTATCTCCAGAGCTATATTTATCGATTCACGCCTGCCCATAGGTATCTCCTTCCAGCCCTTCTGGATTCTGCGGCCAACCGTACCGTCTGCCTGATATCCGACAAAGATGAGCATATTCTTATCATACTGCGCAAGACCGTGGAGATACTCCATAACAGGGCCGCCGTTTAGCATACCACTTGTCGTTATGATAACACAGGGGTCACTGCTTCCGATTATATCTCCACGTTTTGAGGACGAATCCACCTGTTCAAAGCAGTCTGCCAGGAATGGATTCATACCGTCCTGGAAGATCAGCTTTCTCAGGTCAGGATTAAGATATTCCGGATATGTCGTATGAATAGCGGTAGCCTCCTTGATCATTCCGTCAAGATAGACCTTCACCTTCGGAATCTTCTCAAGCCTCATACCCTCCTCAAGGGCGAGCATGACCTCCTGAGATCTGCCCACTGCAAAAGCCGGAATGATAACCTTTCCGCCGCGGTTGACAGTATCATTGACGGCCTCATAGAGCTTCTCCTCAGCATCCTTTCTTGACGGCTGCATATCATTTGAACCGCCATATGTGCTCTCCATGAAAACAGCTTCAAGACGTGGGAACTGCGAGGTTGCCGGCCCGAAAAGCCTGCTTTTTGCATAGTTGAAGTCACCGGTAAAGGCAATATTGTACAGCCCGTCACCGACATGGAAATGCGCAATAGCAGATCCGAGAATGTGCCCTGCATTATGATAGGTCAGCTTTACATCAGGTGCGATATCAGTCACACTGCCGTAATTGAGCGTAATCGAATGCTTCAGGTACTGCTGAACCTCTTTTGAGGTGTAGGGAGCCTTGTTCGTCTCATTGGATACCACATCAAGGTAATCTAGCTGAAGCATAACCGCCAGATCCCTTGTCGCAGGAGTGCTGTACACAGGCCCTTCATATCCATATTTATACAGAAGGGGGACAAGTGCACAGTGGTCAAGATGGGCATGTGTAATTACAACCGCATCAAGTGAATTGAGCGGGTAAATCTCCGGGACATAGAGATAAGGATAACCGTCACTGTTACCCGGTTTTTCACCGCAGTCGATTAAAATCTTGCTCTCCGGAGTTGACAGCAGAAATGCCGCTCTTCCTACCTCACGGCAGCACCCAAGCGTGGTCACACGGAGCCATTTGTCCTTGCTTGTGATATCCCTGTGGATTCTGCGGCCAATTGTCCTTAAAAACTCCTTTCTCTCATCCTTTACAGCACGTAAGTACTGTCTCGTCTGTTTTACTGTTATACTTTCAATCGGCGGAGTCCTGACTACTTTAGGTGTCCAGCCAATCTCCTTTGTAATATCCCTTAAGGTAGCGCCGTTCTTACCAATCACTACCCCCGGCTTTTCAGCCTCTATTAAAACCTCTCCGGTATCCGGATCAAAAAAGAGGTCAGTTATTCCGGCACCATCAGGCACAACTTTATTTACTTTATCCGCCGCAATTTCAGGATCTTCCAGAATATTCGGCCTGACAACGATCCTCTTTCTGAGTTCACGCGCCAGTATTTTTATGAGATCCGCTTCATCAGCGAACTTTTTTGGATCATCAGTGTAGATAACAAGTTCAGGCCCCTCAAACTCTACCTCCGAAACCTTAATTCCGGCAGGAACCTTTGCATCTATTTTAGCCTTTAGATCCTTTAATCTGTCCTCTATTAACATTAAAAACGTCCTAAAAAAAAGAAGAAATCTGGTTATTTTTCAAATATTAGCCTTTAATACCCGATTCCATTAATTCTTCATATTTGTCTTCGGTAATAACAACTATACTGATGTCCTCTCCTGAGGCTGAATCCCTTCTCATTGCTGATCTAAGGGCACGGATGGCCAGATCAAGGCATTCCTTCTCTGACATACCGTCTTCAAACCTGTCCTCAAGGACACCATAGGCAAACGGTGAGCCTGACCCTGTAGCCACAATCCTGTCTTCAGGAGATGCTCCACCAAGAGCGTCAACCGAATAGATGGACGGACCATTTCTGTCAATGCCGCCAACGAGCAGCTGGACATAATATGGGTACATCCTGTTCTGGTTTAAGACATTGCTGAGGAGTGTGGCAGCCGCACCAACGGCTATAGGCCTGCCTCTTCTGATATTGAAGAGGCTGCACTCAACCTGCATAAGACGTGCAAGCTGCTGGGCATCGCCTACACCGCCGGCTATAGTCATACCAATACGATCAGAGATCTGATAGACCTTCTTGGCCTTCTTGCTCGCGATCATATTGCCCATCGTGGCTCTTCTCTCCGTTGCCAAAACTATACCGCCATCGAATAATAACCCGACAGTGGTAGTTCCTTTCATAATTTCTTTGGAGACCTCTTGCACTAGAACCCGCTCCGTAATTTATAATATTGAAGGGTTTGAAACCTAAACAAAAACGCTTCAGATATAGAAACGTCTTTATTATCCTTAAATGTTGTTGTAATATCCCTTATAATGAGATTAGCCGGAAATTTATTTTGCCGGAATTATTCCGGATTTCCGGCAGATACAACTTCAAAAATCTATTTTTCAAGCAGTGCCCTGATGACATCCCTGTCAAAGAGCATGGAGACCATCTTCTTGTCTCCGTTTGTCACAGGAAGCTGATCAACCCTTGACCGCTTCATCTTTAAAGCACAGTCACTGATCTCAGCATTCTGAGGAACTGCCACAACATCCTTAATCATTGCCTCTTTAACAGGCTTTAACGGGAGCTGCACTTTGGATATGCCAAAAGAAATGGTATGCATATCTCTTATACTTTCCCATGTCCACTCATCGTCATCAGTGCCGTTTGAGAGATCTGAGACCTCAA